>CANGMU010000001.1 GCA_947454665.1 Pseudomonadota bacterium
CCGACGATCTATATCCTCGGCGGCACGAAGGACATCGCCTGGGTGAACGGCATGAACGATTTCGGCCGCATCGAGCACATCCCGGTCGCCGTCGCGAACCTGAACGTCGGACACGGCGGCACCTTCCAGCAACCGAACGGCGGGGCCGCGGCGCAGGTGGCCGTGTCCTGGCTCGACTGGCAGCTGCGCAATGACCGCAAGGCGGCCGCCCGTTTCGTGGGCAAGGCCTGCGGACTGTGCCGCGACGAAGCCTGGGCCTTCGAACAGAAGCGACTGGCCCGCTGACGAACCGACGGCGCGCAGATGTTGTTCGAACTGGCGCGCCGCATCGGCAGGGCAAGGGGCTATGCCAGCGAACGCTGGGCCCACACCCGACGGCAATGGCAGCGCACGCTGCGCCTGGTGCGGCGCGTGGGACTGGCCTGGGTGGCCGTGACGCTGGTGGTCGCGGCAATCCGGCTCTGGCGGCAATGGTAGGCCGCTAGGCGCGGATGTTGCGCCCCGCGCCATAACCGCAGACCGCCAGTGCCGCTGCGCAGAGCGTCGTGAACAGGATCGAAGCCGACCAACCGCCGACGGTGTCGTGCAGGAAACCGAAACTGACCGGACCTGCGGCGGCCAGCAGGTAACCCAGTGACTGCGCCATCAGGGACAAGGCCGCTGCCGAGCGCGGGCTCGCCGCACGCAGCCCCATGAACGACAGCGCGAGGATCAAGGCCGGACCGGTGCCGATGCCGAGCAGCACCATCCACAGCCACATGGCCTGCGGCAGCAAGAGCACGCCGAGCGAGGCGAAAGTCGACAGCGCCCCGATCGAGGCAGCCAGCACGCGCTGGTCCGACCCCCGGCGCACGAGCGAAGGAACCAGCAGGCCGCCCGCCAGCGCCGAGGCCTGGTACACCGTCAGCAAGCCAGCGATGGCTTCGACGGAAAATCCGCCGTCGCGGAGCATGGTCGGATACCAGGCCACCGTGACGTAGAACAGCAGCGACTGCAGGCCCATGTAGCCGGTGACCTGCCACGCGATGAGGCTGCGCCAGGGCAGCTTCGGCGGCGGTTCGCTGGACGCCGGCGTGACATGCAGGTCGTGGCGCGTGTGCGGAATCCACAGCAGCAGGGCGATCACCGCCGGCACCGCCCAGAAGACCAGCGAGGCCCGCCAGCCACCCGGCAACCAGTTCGCCAGCGGTGCTCCGAAGGCAGAACCCAGGGTCGCCGACACACCCATGATCGTCGCGTAGGCAGTGGTGATCGTGGCGACGCGATCCGGGAAATGCTGCTTCACCAGCACCGGCAGCAGGATGTTCGCAACCGCGACACCGCAGGCCAGGATGACCGTGCCGCCGAACAACGCGGCGAGATGTCCTTCCGAGCGCAGCAGGATGCCGGCCAGCAGGACGCACAGTGCGCCCAGCAGCAAGCGTTCCGTGCCGTGGTTGCGTGCCAGCCGTGAAGCCGGTGCACCGATGGCGAACATCAGCAAGGGCAGGCTCGACAGCACGCCGGCCGTCGTGGCCGACAGGCCCAGGTCCGCGCGGATCGCACCGAGCAGCGGACCCACGCCCGTGATGGACGAACGCAGGCAACTGGCAACCGCGAACAACGCGATGAGGAAGGAGGTGATTCGGAACATGAGGGGTGCGACATTAACGCAAAAGGAGCCCAGCGCATGATCGCAACCAAACGCAGGTCCGGCTTCCGCCTCGCCATGGCTGGCGCCTTGCTTGCCGTGATGCTGGGTGGCTGCGCCACGGTGCCGGACTGGAACGGTGTCTGGGAACGTACCGGATCCATCAACTGGGATCCGCGCATCCCCGACGGTCAACTGGACCGGCCACCGCTCACGCCGCGCTACCAGGCGCATTACGAATCCGTGCTTGCCGCCCGCGCGGAAGGTCGCGTGGTCGGCGACCCGACGGCGGCCTGTCTGCCGCCGGGCATGCCGCGCATCATGAACATGGTCTATCCGATGGAAATCTTCCAGCGGCCCGGGCAGGTCGCGATCTTTGCGGAATGGCAGAGCCAGGTCCGTCGCATCCATCTCGATGGACGCTCACACCCGGAAGACCTCGACCGCAATTTCAACGGCCATTCGATCGGCCGCTGGGAAGGCCGCGACCTCGTCGTGGACACCATCGGCATGCGCGAAGAGGTCGTGCTGACCCAGACCGGCATCACGCTGAGCCGTCAGCTGCACGTGACAGAGCGCTTCCATGAAGTGGATGCCGACACGCTGACCGACACGATCACGCTGACCGACCCGGATGCGCTCACCGCACCCTGGACCGTGGTGAAAACCTTCCGGCGCGCGCCGAAGACGGAGATCCTCGAATACGTCTGCGAGGAGAACAACCGCAACCCGGTGCTGCCCGATGGCAGCGTGGGCGTGACGCTGCCCAAGCCGCGCTGAGCAGCCGCGCGATATCACGCGGATCAAGGCGGACCTGCAGTCTGCGGGCGGGCGATTCACCCAGGGCCTCGGCAGCCTGCATTGTAAACTCGACCACCCCAGCACTTCCGCACCCGATGGAGCGCCCCATGTCCGACCACGAGCCTGTCGAAGCCTACGTCCCGCCCACGATCTGGCGCTGGAAGAAAGGGGCTGGCGCCTTCGCGAACATCAACCGTCCCATCTCGGGCGCGACGCACGAACGCGAACTGCCCGTGGGCAAGCACCCGCTGCAGCTGTATTCGCTGGGCACGCCCAATGGCGTGAAGGTCACGATCCTGCTGGAAGAGCTGCTGGCCGCGGGCCATGCGGGCGCCGAGTATGACGCCTGGATCATGAACATCATGGAAGGCGAACAGTTCGGCAGCGGCTTCGTCGCCGTGAACCCGAACTCCAAGATCCCCGCGCTGCTAGACCGCAGCGGCCCTGAGCCCGTACGCGTGTTCGAGTCCGGCGCGATCCTGATGTACCTCGCCGAGAAATTCGGTGCCTTCCTGCCGACCGGTGGCGCGGCCCGCGCGGAATGCCTGTCGTGGCTGTTCTGGCAGATGGGCAGCGCGCCCTTCGTCGGCGGCGGCTTCGGGCATTTCTACAAGTACGCGCCGGTGAAGATCGAATACGCGATCGACCGCTTCGCGATGGAGACCAAGCGCCAGCTGCACCTGCTGGACCAGCTGCTCGCCACGCGCCGTTACATCACGGGCGACCAGTACACGATCGCCGACATCGCCATCCTGCCCTGGTACGGCAACCTTGCGATGGGCCTGGTTTATGAAGCCGCTGAATTCCTGCAGGTGGAGGACTACACGCACCTGCGCCGCTGGGCGAAGGAACTGGGCGAAAGAACGGCCGTGCAGCGCGGCCGGCGCGTCAACACCGTCTGGGGCGACCCGGCGCAGCAGCTGCGCGAGCGCCATGACGCAAGCGACTTCGGCTAGACCAGTGGCCGGTAGACGACGTGGCCGACGGCCGTGTTCGACGCCGGCACATGGTAGAAGCGCTGCAGTTCCCTGACTGTGTAACCCATCGCGCCGCGCATGATCAGCCACATGATCAGCTCGATGCCTTCCGAACCGCTTTCACGCAGGAATTCCAGCCGGGTGAGCTTGCGCAGCTCATCCGGCCGGTCGACCAGCTTGTCGAGGAAGGCATTGTCGAACTCGGGATTGATGAGCCCTGCGCGCGGACCCTGCAGCTGGTGGCTCATGCCCCCGGTGCCCCAGATCTGCACGTTGAGGTTCGCGGGATAGGACAGCACGGCATCGCGTATCCGCGCGCCCAGCTGCCAGCAGCGCTCGGCCGAAGGCGTCGGGAACTGCGTGACATTGACGGCCAGCGGGATCACGCGGACGGGCCATTGCTCGACCTTGCCGAACATCAGCGACAGCGGCACGGTCAGCCCATGGTCCACGTCCAGGTGGTTCATGAGCGTCATGTCGAATTCGTCGATCACCAGCTGCTCGGCCAAATGCGCCGCCAGCACCGGATCACCCATCACGGTCGGCACCGGCCGCTTGCCCCAGCCTTCATCGGCTGGCTCGAACTCCTCCGCACAACCCAACGCGAAGGTGGGCACGACGTCGAGCATCATCGCGCTCGCGTGGTCGTTGTAGCAGAGGATCACCACGTCCGGCTCTTCGCGCTGCTGGAACGCCTTGACCCAGTCATAGCCGTCGAACACCGGCTTCCAGTAGGGCTCCTGCGTGCGACCGAGATCGAAGGCGGCACCGATCGCCGGCACATGGCTGGTGGCGATGCCCGCCGTGATGCGCGCCATCAGTTCTTTCCCTTGATGGAACGGTTGCCTTCGATGGAGCGGCCGCCCGCGCGCATCATCGCGGCGTATTCGTCCGGCGTCATGCCGGTCATCGAGCCGACCGCCTTCTGCGTGCTCCAGCCATCCGTGTTGGAGAGCTTCACGAGAAAATAGATGTTCCCGCCCAGCTCGATCAGCTGGTTGAAATCGCGATCGATCACGGCCTGCTTCTGCTCCGGGCTCATGCGGAAGCGGTCGAGGTAGGCGCGCTCGTCCTCACGAAAGGCCTCGCGGTTGGCGGCCTCCATCAGCGACATGCAGAACTTGTGCAGGTGATAGGCCTGCCGGCTGCGCATCGCCGTGAAGACCTTGGTGCCGGGGATATCGTCCAGCTCGTCGAGGGAATAGAGTCGGGTGCGCATGGCCGTGGACCTCCGTCCCGTTGTGGCTTCAACTATAGGCTGACGGAGCGGGACTGTCATGGCGCGCGACACCACGACAACAACCCAACGGGGGATATCGACATGACTTCACGCAAGCTTCCGCTCAGCCTGCTGCTCGCCACCGGCGCGCTGGCGCTCGGCTCGATGGCCCGGGCGGCCGACGCCCCGAAAATCACGCCGGAGACGCTGGTCGATCGCGCGATGATCGAGGAATTGCTGGTCGACTATTACAGCCAGCTCGGCGCCGGTAAGCACGACTTCAGCTACTGGTTCGCGGCAGACGGCATCCTCGACGTGAACGGCGAAATCGGTCAGGGCAAGGAAGGCATCGAGAAGATCTACCGCGACACCGCTGCGCGCGCGGTCGGCCGCAAGGGCACCTTCAAGATGCTGCTCACCAACATCAAGATCTCGGTCAATGGCAACACGGCCACCGCCGACATGATCTGGACCGGCATCATTTCCGAGACGGTGACGTCAAAGCCCGTGCTGGATGAACAGGGCCACGAGCACGATGAGCTCGTGAAGCAGAACGGACGATGGGTCTTCAAGCATCGCTGGGTGACCAGCGATGGCGGCATGAACGCCGCCTTGCTGAAGACCTACAAGAAGCGCTGAACCGCGGGATGACGCCGCGGGCGATCCCGCGGCGTCACCAGGCCATGCCGGGCGTCAGCCCCCGTGCAGGCCCTTCTGCGGAGCCGGCGGTGCGTTGGACGGCGTCGCACGGCCTGCGCCCGGACCCTGGAAGGTCTGCGCCGGCTGGTTCTTCACGTCGTTGGCCAGCTTCGTGACCCAGGCGCGGATCGACTCCGCGTCCTGCGGCTTCAGGACCTTCGCAAAGGACAGCATGCCGTTCTCGGTCAGCACGCCGTCGAGCACGACCGCCTTGAACGCCGCATCACTCTGCAGCAGCGCCGAGTAACGCAGGTCGGGGAAGCCACCCATGCCGCGGCCACCTTCGTGGCACAGCGAGCAGTTCTGCTGCCAGAGCTGCTGGCCCTTCTCGAGCGTCGCCGCGTCGCCGAAGTTCGCCGGCGCGTTGACGACCAGCGGAGCCGGCGGCGGCACCGGCGGCAGCACGACGGTGCCACCCAGCTTGTAGACCAGCAGGCGGTTGCCGCCCGCAGCGCGAGGCTGGCCGGCGAGCGCCGCGACATATTGCGTGTTGCCGACCTGATAGGTGATCGAACCGGCCTGCACGCTGGCACCGGCATCGGCCGACCACAGCTTCTCGCCGTTGTCCGCACGGAAGGCCGTGAAGTTGCGCTGGCCCGTGCCGTGGAACACGAGGTTGCCAGCCGTGGTCATCGTGCCGGAGTTCGCCACGCCCTCCGTCGAACGCCAGACTTCCTTCTGCGCGACCGGATCCCAGGCAGAGAGCCACTGGCCCGGACCTTCGACCGGCGGCGGCCCCATCTCGGGACGCTTGGCGATGTTGATGCCCAGCAGCTGGTTGCCCATCTTGGCGCCCAGTTCCGACACGAAGCCGAAGGTCGCGTAACGCAAGCCCACGTAGAACAGGCCCGTGTTCGGGTTGTACGACTGCGGATACCAGACGTGCGTCTGGAAGGGCGTGACGTACCAGCCCTGCTTCGTCTTGCCGTAGTTCGAATCCGGATTGAGGATCGGCGCCCAGTTCTTGTCCTTGTCGAAGCCGGTGAGCCAGTTGGCGAAGGGCACGGTCAGCTTCGCGCTGAGCACCTTGCCGGTCGCCGCCTCGATCACATAGAACACGCCGTTCTTCGGGATCTGCATCACGACGTGCTTCTTTTCGCCGTCGATGACCAGATCAGTCGTGGTCAGCGGGGAGGTGTTGTCGAAGTCGAAGTTTTCGGCAGGCACCGTCTGGTAATGCCAGCGGTACTGACCGGTCTTCGCATCCACCGCGACGATCGAGGCGATGAACAGGTTGTCGCCGCCGCCCGGTGAGCGATCTTCCGCGGGCCACGGCGCGCCGTTGCCTGTACCGAAGATCACCAGGCCCGTCTTCTCGTCAAAGACGATGCCGTCCCAGGGCGAACCACCACCGCCGGTCTTCCACCAGTCGCCGCTCCAGGTCTTCGCGGCCATCGGCATCACGCTGTCGGATGCGGCATGGTCCGGACCCTTCGACGGGTCGCCCGGCACGACATAGAACTTCCACTTGAATTTGCCGGTTTCGGCGTCGTAGGCCGAGATGTAGCCGCGCTGGAAGTATTCACCGCCGCCCTGGCCAATGAAGACCATGCCGTTGCCGACGCGCGGAGCGCCGGTGATCGACATGTCGTCCTTGATGTCGGTGGTGCGTGTTTCCCAGACCTTGCTGCCTTTCTTCGCGTCGATGGCGACGAGGCGGCCATCCAGCGTGCCGAGCAGCAGCTTGCCGTTGTAGAAGGTCACGCCACGGTTGGAGTTGTTGCAGCACAGGCGCGTGGCCGCGATCTCGCGCGGCACCTTCGGGTCGTACTTCCACAGCGCCTTGCCGGTGGCGGCGTCGTAGGCGTAGACCTTGCTCCAGGGCGTGGTCACATAAATGCGGCCGTCGACCACCACAGGCGTGGACTGCCACTGGCCCTTCTCGCTGAGATCGGCGTACCACGCAAGGCCCAGCTTGCCGACGTTGTCGGCCGAGATCTGCTTCAGCGGGCTGTAACGCTGTTCATTGGAATCACCGCCATGCAGCGGCCATTCGGTGGCATTGGCCGGGCCCGCGGGCTTGGAAGCCGCCTCGAGCTGCGATCCGCCAAAAGAAAGCACGGCGAGGCCGCACAACGATGCAATCAGTACACGACGCATGATTCCCCCTGCTCCAAGCCATTGCGGCCCGCCTATTGTGGCGTTTATGACCGCTGGTGGTGAAATTCGTTCGGACTCCTTGATACCACAACGAACAGCCTCGCGCGTACGATGCCGCGCATGCACATCACGCTGACCGACTTCGCCCGCGTGCGACTGTTTCCCCGTGAACCGCGGCCCAACACCATCCGCGACATCTCCAGCCAGGACTTCGAGCGGCACCTCAACACGCACGCGCCGCTGCACGACCTGGCGGGCTATGCCCCCTTCTGCCGGCTGCATGTGCACCGGAACTGGACGTCCACGCGCTGCCTGACCGTCCCCATCACCGAGGCGAACCGGCACCTGCTGCGCTCCGGCTACGAAGCGCGCCAGCGCAGCGAGCTGCCGGTGCTGGTGCGCTGGTTCGAAGGGGTGGAAGTCCCGGTGGCCGGATACTTGATCGCGATCCTGTACAGCCGCGAACAGCTCAAGGCCGAGGGCACGCCCATCGATGCCGACTGGGGCGTGGTGGGCTGCCTCTACACGAGCGAGCCGGCCGAGATCCCGATGGCGCCGATCACGATGATGCGCAACGCCCTTGGCACCGCCGAAGGCGGCTCGGGCGTCCCCCTCGACGCCGCGGCCTATCGGCGCAGCGTCGAGTTCTGGAACGCGAACGCCAACTGGCGCTGAGCCCGCCTACTTCCTGATCGCCCCGTCCACGCCTTCGGGCGAGCAGCGGAAGGGTTCGAGCTTGAGGTCGGAAGGACCGTACTCCAGCGACGAAGGATCGAAGTCGCGCGTGAAAAATTCCGGATCCTTCATCTGGAACTCGACCACGAGACGCTGGCGCGCGACATCCAGGTGTACGCGCTCGACGGTCGTCAGCCCGGCGGAATGCAGCAGGCCGCGCGTCGGCTGGCCCGGCATCTCGACATACTGGTTCAGCACGCCAGCTGCGTAGTTCGCAGTCTCGATCACGAGCGTGTCGCCCTCGAAGTGGCCGATCGAATGGCCCAGCGACGTGCGGGGACCGTTCTTGGGGTGCTCCTTCAGGTTCAGGAACACGTTGCGCTTCACGTCCATCCACTCATGGCGCAGCACCACGCGATCCTGTTCGCGGGTGATCGACAGCGGCGTGCCGGGTGCGCCCCAGGCCCTGCGGATGAAAACCGGGTCGCAACGGAAGGCCGGATCGTCCTTGAAGGGGTTGTACTTCGCGACGGCGGCCTGACCCGCGGGGGTCAGCGAATTGATCATCGGCTGCGGACCGGCCGTGAGACGGCCCGGCATCGGCGCCAGCAGCCACGTGCCGAAAATATCCTTGCGCACCGGCAGCGGCGCGGCGACGGGCGCGCGACCCGCAGTGCCCGTCGGGCCGTTCACGTTCAGGACACGGCCGTCCGCGAAATGAACATCCGTGAAGAAACAGCGATGCACGTCGTTGCGCGACTGGGAGCCTTCCACGCGCAGTACCGTGCCGGGCTTGAGCATCGCGGGCGTGATGCCGTTGCGCGTGAGCTGGGTGAATCCGTGCGACTCGCAGATGTATTCCTGCGTCCTGCCGTTCTCGTCGACGGCTTCGATGTGCAGGTAACTGTGCGGGTTGCGTGCTTCGAATTGAGTGACCTTGCCGCTGATGCTGACCGGCTTCTGCCGGTCGAAGTGCGGCTCGAAACTGTGGTGTGCGCCAGCAACCGTCGCGAATGAAGTCGCGACGACCAGTGTGGCAATGCTGCGGATCGATGTCATGCCCGGCCCCTTTTCTTGTTGTGGGCCGAGTATAGGACGAAAAAAAGGGCCACCGTCCTGCGACGGTGGCCCCTTTCAGTGCGCTAGCGGTTCTTCAGATCAGAACTTGCGCTCGACCGACAGGGCGTAGGTGCGCGGCTTGCCCGGGACACCCGTGACACCGCCGAACGCCGTCGTCACGTCGCTGACCGACTGGAAGTAGTACTTGTCGAAGAGGTTCTGCACCTCCGCGGCAACCTTCCAGTTCTTGTCGCTGGCCCACGTCACATGCGCGTTCGCGAGGAAGCGGCCATCGACACGGCTCCAGGAGGTGTTCTCCGCAGTCGTGTACAGCTTGCCCTGGTAAGCACCATCCACGCGGTAGCTGATCTTGCCCGAGGCGATCTGCTGGTCGTACTGGGCGCCCACGGCGTAGGCCGTCTTCGGCGTGTACGGCGTGATGGCGCTGCCCGGGATGCCCGTGTTGACCAGGTTGCCACCCGAAGTCGCCGTGGTGTAACCGAAGTCGAGGTAGCTGAAGCTGCCATCGAACGACAGGTTATCCGTGGCGTACACGCGGGCTTCCAGCTCCGCACCCTTCACGTCGGCAGCGCCGATGTTCGAAGGACGCAGGCAGGGCGTCGGCAGGCTCGATTCCGGGCACTGGGCCTTGCCAAGGATGATGTCCTTGTACTTGTTCAGGAACACCGCACCGTTCAGGCGGACGCGACGCTCCATGAGGTCAGCCTTGAAGCCGGCTTCGTAGGTCGTCAGCGTTTCCGGGTTGAACGGCAGCTTCTGGTCGGCCACGAACGGACGCGGGTTCACGCCGCCGCCCTTGAAGCCCGTCGAAACCGAGGCGTAAGCCATGAAGTTTTCGTTGAAGCGGTAGTCACCGACCAGGCGCCAGTCCAGGCGATCGCCCGAGAAGCTGCCCGTGACGTTATAGATGCCCGCGAGGATGCAGTTCGGGTACATCAGGACCGTCGGGCCAGGGCCGCCGAAGCACTGCGCCGGGCTCGGCACGCTGCTGTCCGGGTTCGAACGGTAGTAGGTGTAGTCCTTCTTGTCCTTCGTGTAGCGCAGGCCACCCGTGACGCTGAACGCATCGGACGGGTGCAGCGTCGCCGTGGCGAAGACCGCCTTCGTGTTGCTCGGCGTGGTGTCCGGGCCATGCAGGAAGTCGATGGTCGGGCTGACGTAGTTCAGGTCGACGCGGGCGGTGTAGGTGCCCTTCTGGTCGAGGTAGCACGCACCGACCGTACCCTCGGCGAAGCCGTTGCCGGACTTCAGGTTCAAGCGGACTTCAGACGTGAACGCGTGATGGTTCAGCTCGTTGTCCAGCTGGGACAGCGGCAGCGGGCTGGCGTCCTGGTCCTGACCGAACTTCGAGTTGTACGAGCGGTACGAACCGATGTACACGAACTCGGCGTTGTCGCTGATCTTGTAGTGCGCGTCGGCGTGGAAGCCCTGGCCGTAGAACTCGGTCGTCGGCAGGGAGAAGTACGGCTTGAACGGCGCCTGAGTCGTCGGGGCCATGCCGTCGAGGAAGTTCGAGTAGCTGACGAAGCCGGCATCCCAACCCATCAGGTTGCGGCCGGTGTCGCAGCTGTACTTGCCAGCCGGGACGAACTTGCAACCATAAGCGATCGGCGTGCCGTCCTTGCCCTTCAGCAAGGCAGCAGTGGCCAGCGGCGTGCCGGCCAGCGAGGAGCCCGTCGAGGCCGGGTTGAAGAGCGCCGGGTTGCCCACGGTCGCGCCCGCGGCGATCAGCACGGTCGGAATGGCTTCCGACTTCTCGCGCGTGTAGTCCGCCGAGAGGTTGATCTCGAGCTGGTCGCTCGGCGTGATGCGCAGGGCCATGCGGCCGGCGGTGATGTTCTGGCCGCCCATCGTCTGGTAGTCGGAATTGGCACGACCGCGCGTGTTGGTCTGCGGCACGTTCGACGACGGATGCGTCTGGCCGTAGTCGAGCATCGCGACGTAGCCTTCGTTGCTGCGGCTCATGCCCGAAACGCGCAGGGCGACCGTGTCGCTCAGGCGGATGTCGGCCATGGCGCGCGCGGTGATCTCGTTCAGCGAGCCATAGGACAGGCGCACCGAACCCGAGTCATCGCCCTTCGGCTTGGCGCTGAACAGCTTGATGGCGCCGCCGATGGCGTTCTTGCCAGCCAGCGTGCCCTGCGGGCCGCGAAGGATTTCAACGCGGTCGAGGTCGATCAGCTCGAGCAGCGAGCTCGACAGGGTCGGGATGTACACGTCGTCGACGTACACGCCTACGCCCGGGTCGAGCGCGTAGTTGAAGTCCGTCTGGCCGACGCCACGGATGAAGGCGATCAGGCCCGAGCCGCCGTTCTGCGGCTGCGGACGCAGCGACACGTTCGGCGCCTGCGCGGCGACCTGGGCGATGTTGGTCTGGCCACGGGCTTCGAGCATCGCGGCGTTGACGGCCGTGATGGCGAGCGGCGTGTCCTGGAGGTTCTGCTCACGGAACTGCGCCGTGACGACGACTTCCTGCAAGGCGTCCTTGGATTCATCGGCAGCGATGGCGCTGGTCGAAGCGGCAAGCGCCGCGCTGACGGCAGCGATGATCTGCCAGGCCTGGGTCTTTTGCTTCACGCGTCCCCCTTGGACGTAGTTTTCATGGATAGGGCTGTTGTATTAAAGATACAAGACAGCTCGTTCCAGTATAGGCAAATCAACAGGCCAAACCAAGTATTCCGGCCGGCCTGCAGGCGCAGCACCGGCTTGCCGCCCTGTTGCGATCTTGCGTCAGCCCTGCACGTAGATCGCGCGCTCGTGCGAAAACGCCTTGAACCCGAAAACCCCGTGGTAGCTGCCCGTGCCGCTCTGGTTCACGCCCCCGAAAGGCAGCTGGTTTTCGAGGTAATGCGAAAAGAAGCCGTTGATCGTCACGCCACCCGATGAGGTCCGGCTGAGGATGCGGTCCACGTTGGCCGGGCTGTGGCTGTAGATGTAGAGCGCCAGCGGCTTGTCCCGACCCGAGACGAACTGGATGGCCTCGTCGAGCTTCTCGTAGGTCATGACGGGAACGACGGGCCCGAAAATCTCCTCCTGCATGATCAGCATGTCGGGCGTGACGCCGGTGAGCAGCGTGGGATGGATGGTCCGGTCGCCGGCCTCCAGCACGCCACCCACGGCGATCCGGGCCCCCTTGCCCACCGCGTCATCGAACAGCGTCTGGATCCGCGCGAAGTTCTGGTCGTTGACGATCTGCGCGATGTTTTCCTTCTTGATGCTGCCGTCCTCGCGGTAGAGGTTCTGCTGCACGCGGGCGCGGAATGCCTCGACCAGCCCGTCCTGCTGCTGCGGCGTGACCAGGACATAGTCCGGGCAGATGCAGGCCTGACCGCCGTTGAACTGCTTGGCGCCTGCCAGATCGGCCGCGACCTTCCGGATGTCCGCGTCCGCATCCACGATGACCGGCGACTTGCCGCCGAGTTCCAGGGTGACGCTGGCCAGGTTGCGGGCTGCCGCGGCCATGACGAGCTTGCCGACGCGCGTGCTGCCGGTGAAGAAGATGTGGTTGAACGGCAGGTCGAGCAGCGCGGTCGCCACGTCCACCTCGCCTTCGAACACGGCGACTTCCTGTTCCTCGAAAGCTTCCCGGACGATGCGGGCCGCGATGTGTGCCGTTGCCGGGCACAGGTCGGTGAGCTTGACCATGCAGCAGTTGCCCGCGGCAATCGCCGCGGCCAGCGGCCCCATGACCAGTCCGAGGGGGAAGTTCCAGGGGCCCAGGATCAGGCAGACACCACGGGCTTCGTAGACGATCCTGGCCGTGTCGTTCTTGTTCAGGGACGGCACCACCTCGACCGGCTTCATCCACTCGTCGAGGTTCGCGATGTTGCGGTCGATGTTGGACAGGACGTTCAGGACTTCGGTGACGCGGATCTCGGTCTCGGGCTTGCGGGTGTCCTGCCGCACGGCCGCGACGATCTCCTCGGCATGAGATTCAAAGACCGATTTCAGCCTGCGCAGCTTTTCCTTGCGCTGCTCGGCGGTGCTCGCCTTCACGGACCACTGGTTTGACTGCTGCAGGGCAAAGACGCGTTGGATGTCTGCGAAAACGGTCAAGGGGATCTCCAGATAGCGGGGAGCGCAAAGCCCGACAGGGCCCGAAATGCTAGCACCGGGGCACACCGGGGAATGCCGTCAAAGTGGCTGCTCAGGTCAGGCAGGCGCAAGCCGGCCATGGCACTATCAGGTGCCTGCCATCCGCAGGTCAGCAAAGCGCGCCCAGATGCGCCGACAAGGGGTCTCCAGCCGTGCCATCCCTGACGCTTCTGAAGCAGCAAAAGCGGCTGCTGGTCCGGCGCCATGCACAGTCGAGTAACTGGATCGGCCTCTGGCAGGTCACCACGACGCTGGTGCCGCTGGGCCTGCTGGGCTGGGCGGCCATCGCCAGCCAGTCCATCTCCCTGTGGCTTTCCGCAGCGTGCACGGTGGCCCTGAGCCTGCTGATGGTCCGCGTCTTTGCGCTGATGCACGAATGTGGCCACGGCAGCCTGTGCCGCACGCAGTGGCTGAACCGGCTCTGGGGTTTCGTGTTCGGCGTGCTGTCGGGCATGCCCCAGTACGTCTGGGCGCAACACCACGATTACCACCATCGCACCAATGGCAACTGGGATCGGTACCGGGGGCCGCTGTCCACGCTGTCGGTCGAAGAGTTCGACGCGATGAGCGAAAGCCAGCGTCGCAACTGGCTGCGCGCACGACGCCTGTCCCTGGCGCCGCTCGGCGGCTTCGTCTATTTGATCTTCAATCCCCGCTTCAACTGGATGAAGGGCCTGCTGGCCTGGCTGCGGTATGGACTGCGCGGTGGATGGCGCGACACGGTGCCCGCGTTCCAGACGCGCTACTGGCGCACACGCCGCGAGTTCTGGCACATGACCGCCAACAACGTCGTGCTGCTGTCGCTGTGGGCGCTGCTGACGGCAAAGCTGGGCGCCGCGGCGTTCTTTCCGGTGTACCTGATCAGCGTCTCGGTCGCCGGCGGCGTGGGCATCGCCCTGTTCACCGTGCAGCACAACTTCGATGCGGCCTATGCAGCCCGTGACGAAGACTGGGACCTGGACAGCGGTGCCTTGCACGGCACGAGCTTCCTGGTGCTGCCGGGCTGGCTCAACTGGATGACCGCCAACATCGGCTTCCACCACATCCACCACTTGTCGGCGGCGATACCGGGCTATCGCTTGCCGCAATGCCATGCGGAATACGCCGAGCTCTTCGCCTCGGTCCGGCGCATCACGCTGCGGGAAATTCCGGCGCAGCTGCGCTGCCTGCTCTGGGACAAGCAGACCCAGCAGATCATCTCGGCCGACGCCTACGTCCGCGCGCAAACTGAACACGGGGAACCCGCATGAAATCGACCTGGCTTGGAGCCGTAGGCCTTTACCTGCTCAGCTCGATCTGTGCAGCGCAGCTGCCACCCGGCGTCACGCCGGAGATGATCGCCTCCTCGCTGCCTGAAGAAGGCGCGGTCAAGGCCGAGCCCGGCCGCTACGCCGTGACGTCTGAAGCGGCATTTGCCAGCGAAGGGCTCAAGGTGTTCCGCCCGGCCAGTCTCGACCGCTTTCCGCGGCAGGACACGCTGCCCGTGGTGGTCTGGGGCAATGGCGGCTGCGCGATCGACAACGCCCGCTACACCGGCTTCCTGGAGACCATCGCGTCGCAGGGCTTCCTGGTGGTGACTACCACGGCAGCACCCGCAGCGGTGACGCCGGGCGCGACCGCAGCGCGTCGTCAGGCCACAGCCGGCGACCTGGCGTCGGCGATCGACTGGGCCCTGCACGAAAACGAGCGAGCCGGATCGGCGCTGCTGGGCAAGGTCGACACGAAACACATCGCCGTGATGGGCCAATCCTGCGGCGGCCGTCTGTCGCTGGAACTGGGGACCGACCCACGCGTGGGCACCATCGGTGTATTCAACATGGGACTGCAGCCCGGCCAGTTCAATCAGCTCGCGAAATTGCATGGCCCTGTGCTGCTGATCAACGGCCACGAGCGCGACTTCATGTTCGGCCAGTCGAAGGCCACCTTCGATGCACTCGAAACGTTGCCCGTGTTCTACGGTTCCCGGCACGGCGCGGGCCATACGGGCACGTCCTACCACGCGGGTGGTGGCGAGTTCGCCAACGTGGCAGCGAACTGGGTGCGCTGGCAGTTCAAGCAGGATCGCAAGGCCTCGCAGATGTTCGTGGGTGACCACTGCGGGCTGTGCACGAACAAAAACTGGGACGTGGCCGCCAAACGGCTGGCTTTCGCCTCGGCGGCCACGGCAGTGGCCCTGCCCCTGCCCCCCTGCGATCGCGAGTGCCTGCGCGGCGCGCTGGGCCAGGTGCTCTATGCCTTCGTCGATCACGACGTCAGCAAACTGCCCGTCGCGGCAAACCTGCGCGTCACCGAAGACGGTGTCGAGAAGGCGCTCGACAAGGTGGGCCTCGTCCGCAGCGTGACGCGGCTGCGCGGTTACCGGCAGGATGTCATCGACGAACGGACGGGGCAGGTCCTGGCAGGCGTGCTGGTGGAAGAATCCGGCGCGCCGGTGATCCTCGTCGTGCGGGTGAAGGTCGAGGGCGACAGGCTGCGCGAGCTGGAACTGATCAGTACGCGCAGCCGTACTGACGGGATGATCTTCGCGATCGATCATTTCACCGTGGCCCGCAAGGCCATGAGCGTCGTGCCCCGCCCTGCGCAGCTCGCGACGCGCGCGGAGGCGCTGGAGATCGCCCTGCATTACCCGCGCGGGCTGAACTCGGCGAAGACCTTCAATGCCGTGGACACGCCATTCGCGCCGGAGGCGCGACGCATCGAGAACGGCGCCCTGATGGCGGGCCCGGGCTGCACCTTCAACAAGGGCTGCGAGGACATCGGGAACCAGCCGCTCACGATCTTCGAACGGCTCGGCAAGGTGACGCTGCGCGATGCCGTGGTCGACGAACGGACCGGTATCGTCGCGCTGCGGCTGTCCTGGAACCAGAGCGGCCCGGGCTCGGACAAGCTGACGGCCTGGGAGTTGTTCAAGGTCTGGGACCGCCAGATCCACGCGGTCGAAGCCTATATCCGCCTGTTCAAGCCGGAACAGGAGCTTGGCGGCTGGCCGCTGCGCGTCGCGCAGCCCTGACGCCAGCGCGACGGCAGCTAGCGGTTCGTGCCGTGCATCGACAAGGAAACAAAGGGGGCTCCATGCAACGGATACATTTCGCCATCGTCGTCGCGGCCGGGCTGGTGTTTTCAGCGCCGCCTTCCGGCTCTGCCGAATCGCACCCGGACCTGACCGGCGTCTGGACCAGCGCGGACGGCGCGGGACGTCGCGACGCAACGGGAACCACGATTCCCCTCAAGCCCGACGCAAAGCGACGTCACGACACGTTCAACAAGCTCGTGGAGCCTTCCGGCGACACGCCGGGGGGCGTGTGCCTGGGGGCCGGCATGCCGGGTGCCATGCTCGGTGCCGGGGGCTATCCCATGGAGATCATCCAGCGGCCTGAACAAATCACGCTCATCTACGAATTGCACGGCGAAACGCGACGCGTGTATTTCGGCGACCGCAATGCGCCCGAGGCCGACCGCGTGCCGGGCCGCAGCGGCTATTCCAGCGGTCACTGGGATGGCGATGTACTCGTCGTGGAGACGAACAACCTGGTCGAGCAGTTGGACCAGCGCACCACCCCGCATTCGGAGGATGCCGTGATCGTCGAGCGATACCGCCTGGATGGCGTCGACGAACAAGGGCGCCGCATCCTTTCAGCCGAGCTGACGATGACCGATCCGACGTTCTACAGCGCACCGGTCACACTCACGCGAAAGTGGGCGCAGGTGCCCAACGGCCGTCTGCTGCCCTATGAATGCAACGAGGAATTCTGGCGGGAACGGCTCCAGTCACTCGCCCGGAAAGCTGGCATGAAACTCCCCTGAAGAACCTGGCGAAAGCGGACGCCACGCGATGTGGCTCAGCCCCGCCGCGGTGATTCAGCCTGACTCGGCTTCCTCGCGGCGTCGCTGCCGCTCCTCGGCTTCGAGTCGCTCGTCTTCGATGACCTCGAGAACCGCGGCCACGTCCGCCACATGCTCGTCGCGTTCGAAACGCCCCGTCAGGGGTGACTCCGGCTGCAGCACGCCCTCTTCGTAAAGCGCCCAGATCTCATGGGCGTACTCCGTTTCCAGCAGTTCCGGCGCCGCCCGTCCGCAGTATTCGCGCATGTTGTTCACGTCACGCTCGAGCATGCGGAAGGCGTTGTTGTTGCCAGCAGCGTTCACCGCCTGCGGCAGGTCGATGATGACCGGGCCGGTCGCATCGAGCAGCACGTTGAATTCGGACAGGTCGCCGTGGATGAGGCCTTCGCAGAGCATGAGGACGATCTGGCGCACGAGAAAGGCATGCCACTGGCGGGCCTGCTCGGGTTCGGGCATCACATCATTCAGGCGCGGGGCGGGATTGCCCTCGGCATCGCGCACCACCTCCATCAACAGCACGCCATCGAATACGCCGTAGGGCTTTGGCACGCGCACGCCGGCCGCGGCAAGACGGTAGAGGGCCTCAACTTCCGCACTCTTCCACTCGGCTTCCTGAACGCTGCGGCCGTGCCGACCGCCCTTGCCCAAGGCCCGTGCATCGCGACTGCCGCGCACCTTGCGACCTTCCTGGTATTCGGCGAGCTTGTGGAAGCCGCGATGGTTGGCGTCCTTGTAGACCTTGGCGCAGAGGATTTCATCGCCGCGGGCCACGAGAAAGACCGAAGCCTCCTTGCCACTCTTGAGCCGACGGATGACGGTATCGACGATGCCGTCTTCGATGAGCGGCTGCAGTTCGCGAGGGGACTTCATGTCCCGTTAGTGTAGTCCACTGCGCGCAGCGACTCGTGGCGCTTAACCCTGGCTGACGGGCGTCTCCACGCGCAGGCCTTCCAGGCCCGAATCCACGCGGACCTGGCAGGAGAGCCGGGAATTCGGTCGACGCTGTTCGATACGGGCGAGCAGCGCGGCTTCCTTGTCACGCACCGGATTCAGCCGATCCACGAAGGCCTCGTCGATATAGACGTGGCAGGTGGCGCAGACACAGAAGCCGCAGCACATCGCGGTGATGCCGGGGACATCATTGAGGCGCGCCGCTTCCATCAGCGAGCGGCCGGCCTCGGCGTTCACCGCTCGGGCGATGCCCGCGGCATCGACGAAGGTCACATCAGGCATTCGAAGCGTCCCGGATCAGCTTGCGCAGGAAGGGAATGAGGCAGGCGAGCACCAGGCCCACCACGACGCCACCCAGCCCCAGGCTGCCGAAATTGCTCGCATAGGCCGGGTTCGTGGCCATGGCCGTGGTCCCAGCGGGATCGGGAACCATGCCGGAGAAATCGCCGGCGAACAACGATGCCACGCCCGTCACCAGCATCCAGCTGCCCATCATGATGCCCTGGTACTGGCGCGGTGCCAGCTTGCCGATCATGGCGTAACCCACGGGCGAGATCAGCAGCTCACCCAGGCTCTGCAGGACATAGCTCAGGAACAGCCATTCGAAGCCGACCAGACCGCGGCTGTCCGCGAAGGAGATGCCCAGCGGCAACACCAGGAAGCCGAGCCCGATGAGGATGAGCGCGACCGCGAACTGCCGAGGTATGTCGATGTTCCAGCCACGCCGACGCAAGCGACCAAACAGCAGGGCAAGCAGCGGACCACCGATGACGATCACGGCAGCGTTGATGTTCTGGATCCATTGCGGGGCCACTTCCCAGCCCCAGACGATGCGATCGACGTTATGGACGGCAAAGAGCTGCAGGCCGTTGGGCGCCATCTGGTACAGCGACCAGAAAACCAGCGAACCGAAGGTGAGGATCAGGTAGGCCCACATGTTGTTCCGCTCGCGCGGATCCGGATGCCTGAACGTCAGGGTGATCAGGCCGAGCGCGACCGCAGCCGCCACCGTCTTGAGCGCCGTGCCGGTCGAACCGGTGTGCTTCAACATGATCCACAGCAGGGGCACGAGCGCGACCAGGATGCCGAGGCCGATGGCAAAGCGCAGACGGTACTGCGGACCCGTGGCATCCAGCAGCGGCGTATGGCGATCGGCAAGGCTCTTCCAGAACACGACGGCAAGCAGCATGGCTGCGATGCCGCCAGACATGGCGAACAGGAACAGGTGGGTGTAATCCTGCGCCAGCTGAAAATAGCCGGCCACGGTAAAGCCCGCGAAGAAGCCGATGTTCATGCCGGCGTAGTTCCACAGGAAAGCGCCCTCGCGGCGGGTGTCCTCCGGGGCATAACGCTGCGTGAGCATCATGTTGAGGCAGGTCACGTTGAGCCCGCTGCCAGTGAGGAACAGGGCCAGTCCCCAGTACAGCCACGCCGCGCCGCCGGCTGCGAGGCAGGCACAACCCAATACCTGCAGGACCATGCCGCCGACGAAGAGGTTGCGGTTGCTGAGGAAACGACCGCCCAGATATCCACCGAAGAGGTGCAGTCCGTAATTAAAGGCGCCGAACACACCCATGATGGCCGAGGCATCCTTCGCGCTGAATCCGAGCCGCTGCGTGGCATACAGCACAAGCGTGGAATACAGCACGGCAAACGCGAGCGTTGCGAAGACCTGGATGAAGAACAGCGCACCGGCCCCGTCAACGAAGACGGGCGAACGATTCTTGGACAAGCGGAGCCCCCTGGCAGGTTCGACAGGCCGGCGAACTGTCGCCCGCCGGAAGCACAAGTATAGGCCGCGGTCTATCGGAGAGGACGCGGGATGGGGATTCGTTGCAAGATCGGACACCGGCGCCGGGGGTGGTCGCCGAAGAAAAAAAGGAAAGCCATGTCACGCGCTGTCTGCTTCCGACTTTTGGCTCTGCTTGCCGTCGCACTATCCAGCGGCCCTGCGCACGCGGAGAGCTGGCAAGGTACCGGCGACATGCCGCTCGACTACCGGGCCTATGTCAGGGATTTCAATACCGGGGATGACCGCGGCCTGGTGGAGAAATACTTCGCGCCCGACACGCAGATGATCAGCGGCAGTGGCGTGCGCAAGGGCCACAAGGGGATGAACGAGTTCCTGGCCTGGGCCCATGACGGCGTCCGGGAGATCATCCGCCCGCAGGTGGTGATGTGGGACAAGGACCACATCTTCGCGGAAGTGGACATGGACTTCGTCGCGTCGAAGCCGCGGCCTGATTTCACGTTCGGGGCGCTCAAGACGGGCGACATCCTCACCGTGAAGTTCTTCGCCGCATACACGGTGGTCAACGGCAAGATCACGACCCTGAAGACGATGACCTGGAAGGCGGAAACCGGCGTGACCAAGGCACCCCGGCTCGGCAGCGAGGCGGGCCAGCGCGCGTCCTTTCTTGCGTACACGCGGGCCTTTTCCAGCGGCTTGCCGGAACAGTATTCCGCTTTCTACACGGACGACGTGAAGCTGCAGCTCAGCTCCGTCGGCACCCTCACCGGCAAGAAGGCCATCGTCGATTTCTATACGAAGATGTTCCGCACGGTGCGCGAGGATCTGGTCGTCAACCAGATCGTCTTCGACGAGAAGGCCATCGTCGGCGACTTCGTCAGCGTCTTCACGGCCGTTGAGGATGCGCCGGACTTCGTCGTCGCCCCGCTCAAGAAGGGCGAATCGATCCGCGTGCCGGTGTTCGTGTACTACACCCTGCGCGACGGCCTGATTTCCGACATCAGGGTCGCCAGGTCCGGCGCCCCCGCTCGCTGAAGGAAGCGCCATGTCGTCACTCACCGCCGCGCAGGCAAGCTCGATCGTCGCCCTGGCGACCACGCTGGGTCTCTTCTCGCTGCCCGATGCAATGGCCGCGCAACCCGCGACAGCGGTGTCGCCGGCGTCCTGCGCGGGCCTACGCGAACTGGCCACGCCGACCTATCGCGTCGACGCCAGTGACTGGGTGGCGGCCACGGAGACGGCACCGGCGCATTGCCTGTTCCGCGCCACGATCGATCCGCGCGCTTCCGGCATCGAGGATCTCAGCTATGGCACCGGCATCGAACTGCGGCTGCCCGCCGCATGGAGCGGTCGCCTGCTGTTCCAGGGTGGCGGCGGACTCAATGGCGTCATGAACCCCGCCTTCGGCAACGTCAACGGCTTTGCGTCCGCGCTCGCGCGGGGTTATGCGGTCGTGTCGACCGATGGCGGCCATCGTGGCCGCAGCGCCATCGACGTGCGCTTTGGCGTCGACCAGCAGGCTCGGCTGGATTTCGCCTATCAGGCTGTCGAACGCAGCACACGGGAAGCCAAAGGGCTGGTCACGCGGGTCTACGGCCGCAAGCCGGACCACACCTACTTCATGGGCTGTTCCACCGGTGGCCGAGAGGCCTTGCTGGCTGCACAGCGTTTGCCGCGCGAATTCGACGGCGTGGTGGCCGGCAACGCGTCCTACAACCTCACGCGCATCGCCCTGAACCAGGCCTTCAGCCTGCAGGCTGTCACGCGCATCGCCCCGCGGGACGCGAACGGCAAGCCGGATCTCTCCCGCGCCTTTTCCGATGCCCAGCTCAAGGGTGTGGCCGACGCCGTGCTGAAGCGCTGCGATGCGCTCGACGGTCTCGCCGACGGGATCATCCACGACGCACGCGCCTGTCGCTTCGACCCGGTCGAGCAGGTGTGCGGCAAACGGAACGCGCCGGGTCCGGGAATTTGTCTCTCGCCCGCACAGGCCAACACCTTGCGCACGGTCTTCGGCGGCGCGAAGAACACTCGCGGCGAAATGCTGTACGGCGATTTCCCGTTCGACACCGGCATCGCGTCGTCCGCCTGGCGGGGCATGCACCTGGGCGCACCAGGCGGCGCCCCGGCCAATGCGACGCTCGGCAGGGACACGCTGCGACTGTTCGCGATGACCCCGGCCGCCCCCGACTTCGACATCAACCACTTCGATTTCGATCGGGACATCGAGCGCACGCGTGAGACGGCCGCCATCAATGACGCCGTGGCGACGATGCTCGACAGCTTCGCCGGACGGGGGGCGAAGCTGATCGTCTATCAGGGGCTGTCCGACCAGGCCATTTCGCCCGGGTCGATCACCCAGTGGTATGAGCAGGTGACCCCTCGCAAATCCGAGGGTCCGCAGGATTGGGCGCGTCTGTTCCCGGTGCCCGGCATGCTCCACTGCAGCGGCGGCCAGGCGACGGATCAGTTCGACATGCTGTCCGCGATTGAGGCCTGGGTCGAAAAGGGCGTGGCGCCGGATCGCGTCGTGGCGACGGGCAAGTCCTTCCCCGGCCGATCACGCCCCCTGTGCCCCTATCCGAAGGTGGCGCGCTATGAAGGCGGCAATCCGGAGGACGAACGCAGCTTCGCCTGTCGCTGAGGACCTGCAACTCGCAGGGCGGTCTAGAATGCGCGGCTGCGGCTGTATTCACACCGCACCCTGCAGACCGGAGATGCACTGTGGCCCTCGGCGCGACGATCCATACCTTCGACATCGACCTCAGCGATGTCGATCGCGGGGTTTACCAGACCCTGAACCTGCGCGTCGCGCAGCACCCCAGCGAGTCGGCCGACTACCTGGTGACCCGCGTGCTGGCCTTCTGCCTGGAGCACGTCGAGGGCATCGAATTCTCCAAGGGACTGTCCGACCCGGATGAACCGGCCATCCTGGTGCGGGACCTGACCGGTCAGTTGCAGGCCTGGATCGAAGTGGGCCTGCCGACGGCGGACCGGCTGCACCGGGCGAGCAAGGCCGCGCCACGGGTCGTCGTGTACGCCCACAAGGACCCGGTGCAATGGGCACGCGGCATCGCCGAGGCGAAGATCCACCGGGCAGAGCAACTGGAAGTCCATGCCTTCGACCGTGACTGGATCGCCCAGGTCGTCGCGCAACTGGAGCGGCGCATGCAGTGGTCGCTGGCCCGCTCGGATTCGGAGATCTACCTCAGCCTTGGCGACATGACGCTGCAGACCGTGCTGCACAGCCCACTGGCTCCGACGCGCTGAACCGGCCGGCGGATTCGGATGTACCATCGGGCCATGAGCGACCCGACCCACCAGGACGACCTGGCCTCCCGGATGCTGGCGCACGTCGCGCAGATCCATCGCCAGACGATTGTCGAGCAATCCCCCGTCAAGGCGCTGAACCGGGTCCTGCAGGCCGTGCTGGACCTCACGGAAAGCCAGTTCGGGTTCGTCGGCGAAGTGCTCCACGACGAGGAAGGCAAGCCCTTCCTGCGCAGTTACGCCGTCACCAACATCGGCTGGAACGAGGAAATGCGCTCGCTGTATGAGCGCTACATCACCGTGGGGCTCGACTTTCGCAATCTCGACACGCTGTTCGGCAAGGTGTTGCGCACCGGCGAGACCCTGATCACCAACGACCCCTCGAACCACCCCGCGGCAGGCGGCCTGCCGCCTGGCCACCCACCGCTGAACAGCTTCGCCGGTATCGTCATCCACGCCGGCCAGGAAGTGGTCGGCATGTGCGGGCTGGCCAACCGGCCGGGCGGCTATGGCGAAGCCGACGTCGAATTGATCAAACCCATCCTCAACGCGGCCGGCATGCTGATCCATGGACTGCGCGTCATGCGGGACCTCGGTGCCGCCCCCCAGCTTGCCGAGGGTGAATCAAGCCTGCGCAACGCCATGGTCGAAGCGGCCGGCGAATGCGTCGTCATCGTCGACGCACAGGGCCGGATCATTGCGTTCAACCCGGCGGCCACCGCGCGCTTCGGCTGGACCGAGTCGGAAGTCCTTGGCCTCCCGGCCAGTGCGCTGCTGGCCACCTCGGAAGACCGACCGGCCTGCGAAGCGCTGTTCAGCCATAGCACGCCTGAACCGCAGACGGCTGAATTGCATGCGGCGACGCGTGACGGCCAGGCACTTCGGATCGAGATGACGGTGGCACGGATCTCTTCGGGCGACGCGATCCGCACGGCCGCCTTCATCAAGGACATCACGACAGGACGGACTGCCGGAACGACGATGCAGAAGGGACTGAACATGCAGGAAGAGCCGCAGCGTGGAAACATGCCTTTCATCGCCATCGTCAGCCACGAGATCCGCACGCCGCTGGCCACCATCGCGAGTGCGCTGGACCTTCTGTCGGGCAAGGAACTCGATGACGAAGCCCGGGGTTACCTCGACGCGGCGCAGTCGGCCAGCGAATCGCTGATCGACCTGGTGGGCCGCGTCCTGGATTTCTCGCGGCTGGAAGCCGAAGAAGAAAGGCCCATGCAGGCCGTGCCGTTTTCGCCGGACACGCTGCTGCGGACGCTGGCCACGCAATTCAAGCCTGCGGCGGAAGCGCAGGGCCTGGGCCTCACGCTCGACTGCGGCATCGACAGCGCGCTGCTGCTCAGCGGCGACGAGATCCGAATCCGACAGATCCTCTCGAATCTCTTCAGCAACGCCATCAAGTTCACGTCCAAGGGATCCGTCCGGATCGCGGGGCGCACGGACGTGGTGGGCGGGGGTTGGCAACGTTTGACCGTTGACGTGGTCGACACGGGCATCGGCATCTCGGCGGAGTTCTGCGAGCGGCTCTTCGCGCAGTTCTCCCAGGCCGATACCTCCCTGTCGCGGGCCCGCAGTGGCACGGGGCTGGGCCTTGCCATCAGCCGCAGCCTTGCCACGCGCATGGGCGGCTCGCTCGAACTCATCGGCACCTCGAGCGCCGGCAGCCATTTCCAGCTGCGCCTGGACCTGCGGGTGGCCACTCCTGCCACGATCCAGCCTCAGGCCTTGCTCTCCGAGCAGCGAGCGGCCGCCTTGAACACCGAGGAGCGCGTCCAGATAAGGCGGATTCTCGCCATCGACGACAACCTCAACAACCTGTCGCTGCTGCGCCGCCAGCTGGAGCGTTTCGGCTATGAGGTCACGACGGCCTCCAACGGCTATGACGCGCTGAGCCTGCTGGCGCTGCGCAACCATGACATCACACTGCTGGACCTGGAGATGCCGGGCATGGACGGGCTGGCGGTCGTCCGGCGTTTCCGGCAGATCGAACGGGAAGAAGGCTATGAACCTGCGCTGATCGTGGCGCTGACCGGCCATGCACCTATTGAATACCGCGCCCGCGCGCTGGAAGCCGGCATGGATGACTTCCTGACCAAGCCCTACCGCATCAAGGAACTGCTGACCCGGCTGCAGGATGTCGTCGAGGCGGCCCAGGCGAGGAAGTCGCCCGCATCACCGTGACCCGTCGCGCGTCACGGTGATCCACGCGGGCGTCGTCGCGCTTACTTGTCGTCGACCGCCGCCACGTTGCGGTATTTGATCAGCCACTGGCCATCGACTTTGACGAGGTCATCGACGCCATTGCCGGCGGCGGCGATGCGCGCGGGATCCGGCGAGGTGGCACCACCGGTCCCGAACACCGTCTGGTGGTAATAGTGATAGCGGGCCGTCGTGGGCCCCGTGAACTCCAGGTACTGGTTCATCGTGAAGTGGCGCATGGTGATCTTCTCACCCTTCGCACGACGCTCGTCCTGCCCCTTGGCCAGGTCGACGATCATCTTGTGCAGCGCTTCCCGGCCCTTGGTCTGGCCGAAGGCACCATCCACCGTGAACAGCTTCGCGTAGGCGTCCGCGTTGGAGGTGTCGAGCATGCGGTCGTAGGTCCACATCAGCTTCTCGATCGCCGCGCGGTCTTCCGGCGTGCCGACGCGGGCAGCAGCGGGTGCAGCTGGAGCAGGCGCCGGCAGCGTGGCCGGGTCCCAGTGCTCGTCGGCCTTGCCGTTCACGAAGCGCCAGGTGTCGAACCACGTCGTCGTGTAGGACTTGGACGGATCGTCGGCGTACTTGTATTCGCGGACGGCCAGCACGGTGACGAAATCACCCTCGGCCTGCACCGCGACCACCGGGCTCGTCAGCTTCGTGCAGGTCGGCGTCGGCTTGCGCTTGGCGACGTTGATGAAATATTCCTGCACGCCCTTGAGGCCGGAGGCGGCCATCGGGTTGTGCTGGATGTACTTGTCCGACAGCCACTCGCCGGCGCGCTCCCACTGATTGCACTGGAGCAGCTCGCGCATGATGTGCAAGGCTGCCTGCTTGTTGCGGTGGAGCGCCTTGTCCTTGCTGTTGAACAGCGATTCCGGGTCGGGATGCGCCACGACCGGATCGGACAGCGCGCGCATCTGCGCCGCGGCAGGCAGTGTCATCAGGACGCCGACTGCGGCGATGAAAGCCAGGCGAATTGAACGTGTCATCGGAAAACCCCCCGTTGATCTTGTAGATTCGACCCCTCGAGCATCCACTACCCGCCGGCGATTCTCAAATCGTCGAGGGTTCCACGCTGAGGGTTCAACCATGCGCCTGCCTGTCCTGGCCCTGCTGGCCTTGCTGTCTTCCACGGCCGCACTCGCGCAGTCGACCGACCTGCCGAAAGCCGTCTACACGGATCCGCCTCGCGATGCGGCGCATCCCGCCCGGATGGAAGTGCTCCACATCCCGAGCGGCACGGTCCGGATCAACGGCGTGGCCTACCTCGCAGCGGGCGCGGGAACGCACCCCACGCTGGTCATCTGCCATGGCCTGCCCGGCAACGAGAAGAACCTCGATCTCGCCCAGGCCGTGCGCCGCGCGGGCTGGAACGCGATCACCTTCAACTACCGCGGCTCCTGGGGCAGCCCGGGCCGCTACCGCTTCAGCCAGAACCCGGAGGACGCCAGGGCCGTCCTCGCCTTCCTGCGGGAGCCGGCCAATGCGGCGCGCCTGGGGATCGACACGCAGCAGCTGGCGATCGTGGGCCACAGCATGGGCGGCTGGGTGGCCGCCCAGGTTGGCGGACAGGACGGGACGCTGCGCGGCGTGGGCCTGATTTCGGCCGCGAACGTCGGGAACATGGGCAGCCAGAAGCGCGCAGACGTGGTCAAGCGCATGGCGGGCAACCGCGAGGCCCTGGCCGGCGTGACGGCCGAAAGCATGGCGGACGAGCTCATCGCGCATCAGCGGGACTTCGACTTCCTGCAGCAGGCCAAAGGCCTGTCCGGCAAGTCCGTCCTGATCCTCAGTTCCGACGACGGCCTGGCACCCGGTACCGATGCGCTGGCGGCGGCGATCCGCGCCTCGGGTGGCACATCCGTGCTGACGCAGCACGTGGCCACGGACCACAGCTGGTCCGACAACCGGATCACCCTGCAGGCCCAGCTCATCCGGTGGCTGCAGTCCTTGCAGCCCGGCTAACGCTAGCGACTGCGGTCAGAGCGCCAGCAGCTCCACTTCGAACACCAGCGTGGCGTTGGGCGGGATCACGCCGCCGGCACCACGCGCGCCATAGCCCAGTTCCGGCGGGATGGTGAGCACGCGCGTGCCACCGACCTGCATGCCCTGCACGCCCTCATCCCAGCCGCGGATGACCATGCCGCCACCGAGCGGAAAATCGAAGGGATCGTTGCGGTCCTTGCTCGAATCGAACTTGCGGCCGCGGTTCTGCGGCGCCTCGGCATCGAACAGCCAGCCGGTGTAGTGCACCGTCACGTGATGGCCCGCGCTGGCGGTATCGCCGGTGCCGGGAACGGTGTCTTCGTACTGCAGGCCGGAAGCGGTGGTCGTCATGTCGAGGATCCTCGGTAAGGTGGCCGGATTATCCCGCGATCAGGCGATATCACCAACGCCGCTCAGCCCCCGGCCAGGCGCTCCAGCCGCGCCGCCGCGCTGGCTGCCGGCATCCGCATGATCGACGCCAGGAGCCGCGCATCGATATTCAGCGAGGGATGCCGCGTTTTCAGGTCCGAAGCCAGCCGCAGCACCACGCCCGCCGTCACCTCGGCATCGGCAGCCGCACGGTGCGCAGTGCCCTGGAATCCGACACGCAGTTGCCTCGACAGCTCGCCCAGCGAATAGCTCCTGAACTGCGGGTAGACACGCCGTGCCAGCTTCAGCGAACAGAGGAATGCCCTGTCTGGTGCCGGAAGGCCGATCTGCCGGCATTCGTTGGCGAAGAAACGCTCGTCGAAACTGGCGTTGTGGGCCAGCACCGGCGAATCCCCGATGAAACGCATCAGCGCCCGCATGACCGCATCGACCGGCGGCGCGGCATCGACCATGCGCTGGGTGATGCCGGTGTAGGACGTGATGAACGGCGGCACGCGGACACCGCAGTTCACGAGGGACGCGTAGCGGTCGACGATGGCCTCGCCCTCGATGCGCACGACCGCCACCTCGGTGATCCGATCGCCGCGCAGGGGCGCCAGGCCCGTGGTCTCGAAGTCGAGCACGACCAACGACTGGCTCAGCATGGGTGGCGGGCTGCGGTGAAGGACATGGCCCGGCGCAGCCTACACGACCGGTGCGATATGATCAGGATCCCTCCATCCCCCGCAAAGAGCCTGATCCCACCATGATCGGAAACTATCGTGCGCTGAGTGCGCTGACGACCCTCTTGCTGCTGTCGGCCGAAGCGAGCGCCACCATCGTGCGTTTCGAAACGGCCCAGGGTCGCTTCGATGTGAACCTGTACGACAAGAAGACACCGGCCACGGTGGCCAACTTCCTCGCCTACGTGAACAGCGGCGCCTACAACACCGTGGTGTTCCATCGCTCGGTGAGCGGCTTCATCGTCCAGGGCGGTGGTTACACCTTCCCCGGCGCCCTGCCGCTCGGCACCGTCACCGCGCGCGCGGCGGTCGTGAACGAGCCCCTGTTGTCCAACGTGCGGGGCACGATCGCCATGGCCAAGGTGGCCGGCAACCCGAACAGCGCCACCAGCCAGTGGTTCATCAACGTGGCCAACAACAGCACCACCCTCGATACGCAGAACGGCGGCTTCACCGTGTTCGGCGAGGTCGTCAGCGGCGGCATGACCGTCGTCGACGCGATCAATGCCCTGCCGACTTTCAATGCGGCAACCGGCTTTGAAGAACTGCCGCTGCGCAACTACACCGCAGCGAACCTGACCGCCGGCGTGGCGATCACGGATCAGAACCTGGTGTACGCCACGACGGTCAGCGTGCTGGACAGCAACGTCGACTCGGCGGCCAGCCTCACGCCGGTCACGAATACGCTGATCAAGGGGTCTTCAAGTACGTCGACGTCGGGATCGACGTCCAGCTCGGGCGGCGGCGGCGGCGCGACCGGTGTCCTGTCCGTGCTGGGGCTGGGCGCGCTTGCGCTGGGCAGGCGCCTGCGTCGCCGCTGAGGCGTCGCATCGGCGATCCGGGTGGATACCCTCGTCTCGGGTATCCACCGGGCCCTCAAGCCTGGTTGATCAGGCCTTCAGCTTGCGGGGCGCCGTTTCCTTGAGGAACAGCGCCACGAAGAAGCCGAGCACGAGACCGCAGGCTGCGAAGTACAGCGCTGCCTTCAGGCCATACTTGCCGGCAATGCCGCCCGCGATGATCGGGCTGATGCCGCCACCGACGAACTCACCCGCGAAGATCACGAAGCCGGCCATCGAGGCCAGCATGCCCGGCGGCGCGGCTTCCGCGGCCACCGGACCTGCCAGGATCGCAAGCGCCGCGAAGTTGAACAGCGAGGCGAAGAACAGCAGCGTCCACAGCGTGCTGATGCTTTCCGGCCCGGCCTGCGTGAAGAAATACAGCGAGATGGCGGCCAGGATGTAGGACGCCAGCGTCGAGAGCTTGCGGCCGATGTAATCGGAGATCGCCGGCATCGCGAACTGTCCGATGGCACCGCCCACGCCCACGGCCGAGAACACGTTGCCGGCCGTGATGGGATCCAGGCCCAGGCCCGCACCGACCGGTGCGGTGAGATAAGCCGTGAGCAGCGCGGCGATCACGAAAATGCCACCCATCGCGCAGATCAGGGTGAGCGGCGCGACCTTGGCGTTGCGGTGACCGAACATGCCCAGCACCTTGCCGCCGCCATGGCCGGTGTCGGCCCGCTTCGCGGGCTCGCGCACCACCAGCCACATGAGGACGGCCATCACCACGCCCGGCAGGGCGACCAGCATGAAGACCGCATGCCAACTGTGGCTGTCGAGCAGGCGCGTTGCGATGATGGGGCCCAGGGCGAGGCCGAACAGCGAAATCATGCACTGGAAGACGCCGTTGTTCAGGCCGCGACGTTCAGGCTTCGAGGCCTCGACCGCAACCGCGACACCCGTGGAGGCGACCGGCCCCTCGGCGATGCCCATGATGACGCGGACGAAGACGAGCCCGACGACTGAACCCGCCATGCCACTGAACGCCGACATCAGCGAGAACACCAGGATGGCGGGGGCAAGCACCACACGACGACCGACCTTGTCCGCGAGGTAACCCATCACGAAGGCCGAGACGCCCCAGGCCATGCCCAGGTAACCGGCCATGGCGCCGCCGTCAGCCGGCGAAAGCCCCAGGTCCGCCGCCATCGTCGAGTTCGGTGACTGCAGGATGATCGGCAGGATGAACCGGTCCAGACCCACCAGGCCGAACGTGATGCTCAGCAGCAGGATGATCTTCCACTCGTAACTGGTGTCCCAGCCCTTTTCTTCTTGTGCCATGTCGCCCCCCTCTGGGCTTGTCGTTGTGGCAAGAGTGTCCGCTACCGGGGTTCGAAGGGCAACTCCACGCGGGGCACCCACCAGCCGTGCACCTGCATGTGCAAACGGAAGGGCAGCTTGATGCGGGCCACGGCACCGGCAGCCAGGTCCATCGCGTCCACGACGACCAGTTCCGAGCGCAGCGCGCGGAAGTCGTTCACGACACCGATCAGGTAACCGTCTCCCTCGGGGGCATCCGGTGAGCGCGGCACGAACTGCATTTCCGAGACGCCGTGGCTGTCGCCGGGCGAGAAGGTGTCGATCTGGCCCGTGACGTGATCGAAGCGGCACCAGACGTTGGAGACGCGCACCGCGAGGGTGTCGGCAAACTCGCGATTCACCGGCTGGTTGGGATCGCTCATCATCATGAAGCTGTAGCGATTCTTCCGACCGACGTAGCGATCGTCGATGCGCGTGAAGCTGGTGACCTTCATGCCCCCGAAGAGGAGCTCTTCCTGCCAGGTATCGCTGGCCGAGTCGAGATCGAAGGTCCAGCGCCGCATCGTCGGGATGTAGCGCGAGGGATCATTCGGCTGGCCATCCACGCGCGGGAAATAGGAGTGGAAGTTCTCTGCGGCCACCGGCGCCTCGAGGATCACCTTGTTCCCCTCGCTCCAGGCATTGGTCGTGTGGACCAACATCGCCTGGTCGGGCGTACCGTGGAACCAGCGCACGTCCTTGGCCGTTCCATTGCGCGGCACGATGGCCACATGCGCAGGCACGGCCGGGTCATAGGCCCAGTGCAGCTTGCCCTGCTTAAGACGTTCGGGCGAAGTCACCATGCCGGTGGTGGGCAGGATGACATGCCGATCCGTGATGGCCATGTCGTGCATGGCATTGACCACCGGCGCCTTGAACCAGATCTCGTTCGTGACCGAGCCACCCTTGTCGATCACATACACGGCGAGGTCGTCGCTGCAATCGCCCTTGGCCTCGTAGGAAAAGGCAACCAGCTCACCGGTACGCGGATCGAGCTTCGGGTGGGCCGTGAACGTCGTGGCCGTCATCCTGCCACCGAAATTCCATTCTCCGATCGTGTCCAGCGTGTCCGGGTCCAGGCGCACCGGCAGGCCTTCCTCCTTCATGCTGAACAACATGCCGGCATGCACGATCGGCGTCGTGTTGGCGGTGCTGTGGCTCAGCTCCCGCACGCTGGGATCCGACGTCGACCGGTTGCGGTATCGGCCGAACAGGGCGCGGTGCGCGGCGCGTTCGGCGACGTAGCGGTCCGTCTTCACATAGCGGGAGCGGTAATCCACGTGGCCGTCGTAGAAACGGAACTGGTCGACCGCGCCATCGGCGTTGTACGGCGTGTCGTCGGCATACATCGCGGCGAAGCGCCGATCCGCACAGCTGCGAAAGAACGTGCCCTGCAGCGCGGCAGGCAGCGTGCCTTCGACCTCGCAATCCAGCACTTCGGCTTCGAAACGCATCGGCGCGAAGAAATCGCTGCCGCGGGTTGAGCTGCTCATCGTGTGTCCCCCAGGGTCCGGGGACCGGACCATGGGGGACATTCTACGGAATCGCCGCAGCCAGCTACTGCTGGAACTCCGGCGTCATGTCCTTGCAGGGCTGCTTCTGGAAGGGCACGTCCGAGAGATACATGACGTCGTAGCTCTCGTACGGGGCCGACAGGTAGACCGGATCCGTGACCGAATAGTCGCGGCGCAGGGACAGCTTCTGCGAATCGAGGGTGAAGCGCTCGACGATGTGCATCTGCTCGCTGCTGCGCGTGGGCGGCGAGAGCACGCCCGCGGCAAACCCGACGGTGTCCACGACCAGCGTGTCGCCTTCCCAGTTGCCGATCGAATGACCGGCAGCGCTCGGCTTGAGGCGCTCCGGATGCTTGGTCATGCCGACATGGATGCGGCGTTCAAAGTTGTACAGGCCGTAGGTGATGTCGATGACCTTCTCGCCGCCGACGGTCTTCTGCTGGAACCGGTTGATCGGCCAGTCAGCCGTCCAGTCACGAATGATGCTCGTGGGTTTGCAGGCGAACCACGGGTTGTCCTTCGGCGACCGGCCGTTGAAGGCATCCGCCGCCTTCTTGCCGGCCTCCGTATAGACAGCCTTCGGACGCGGCGGCTGCGTGGCCTGCACCTGCTGGAGGCTGATCTTGCCGGCGGCAAAGTCCGCCGACATGCTCTTCGGGATCATCGAACCGTTGCCGCCGCTCGGCGGCACCGTGAGGACGAGCTGCTCGACGGCCCAGTCGCCGCTGATGTTCGGCTGGCCATCGGCCAGCTTCAGCGGGCGCTTGGACGTGTCGACCGTCGACTTGGTCTGGAACTGGTCATTGCGGCTCATCGTCGGGCCGTCACCGAGCTTGAAGGTCTCGATGTAGCAGGCGCCGGGATCATCGCGATGCGGACGTCCGTCGATTTCCACATGCAAACCCGGCTTGAACATCTCGATGGACCACCCGGAACGGCGCAGCAGCGCAGCCGCGCGCATCTCGCAGCGCATGTGCTGTTTCTTGCCGCTCGCATCGATCGCGTCGAGCTCCATGTAGGAGTGCGGGTTGATCAGGTTCATCTTGGTCAAAGTGCCCGACCACTGCCGCATCTGGTCCATCTGGAACAGGCCAAAGCCATGATGGGCGAGCGCCGGCGCAGCGATGGCGACAAGGACGGCCGCGGCTACAGCAGGCCGCACGAGTTTGCGTGACGTGAACATGGAACCCCCCGGTTCAGTAATCAATATTCAGGTGCTTCTAGAAGGGAAGCGTAGCCAGCTGCGTGCTGCGGTAAGCGAACTCGAGGAACTGGCTCGGATCGCCAAGCTGTTTCAGGACGGGATGACCGATCAGCGGCCGATCCGCCACGATGGGCACGACGCCCTTGAACTCCTTGCCGGCATTGAACTCCGCGACATCCCTGGGGCCCAGGCCCTTGTTGAACAGGACGAAGAACTGTCGGAACAGCTGCCAGTAAAGGTCCTTCATCTTCACGACATCGGCGCCGGTCATCAGCGGGCCATTGGCCGGCACGACGATCGTGTCCGGCTTCACGAGCTCGGCCAGGATGTCGTACGAGCGCACGAAGCCGTGCATGAAGCCGCCGTTGAGATAGTCGATCACCGGCCAGCGGTCCGAGGCCACCGGGCCGCCCGCAACGAGCACGTTGCGCTTCGGGAAATAGACGTACAGGTCGCCATCGGTGTGCGCGCCCGGCAGGTGGCGGTATTGCACCGACTCGCCATTGAACTCGAGGGTGCCCTGGTCATAGGTGGTCTTAGTCGGCCGCGCGTTCTCCGGCAGCGGCGCGATGGTGCCGTCGAAGAGCGGCGAACGCATCTTGCGGCCGACGGTCAGCCGCGTGACCTCATGCGCGAAGATCATCGCGCCGTCCTTGCCGGCGGCCTCGTTGAGACCGGTCTGGTCCGGGTGCCAATGCGTGTTGACCAGCGTGTGGATGCGACGCGTGCCGAGCTTGCCATGCACGGCCTTCAAGAGCAGCGCGGCATTCACCGCGTTGCCACCGTCCACCAGCAGCGCGCCGTCAGGGCCCGGCAAGGCCACGACATTGCAGCCGCTGCCGGCGAACAGCGTCAGACCGCCGATGTCCTGCTGGGTGATGTCCTTGGCGGACACCTTCCTGCCGACGAAGGGCTTCGTGATGAGCGAATAGTCGATGCCGGCCGGCGGCGGCGCGGCCAGCAAGGGCGCCGCGGCCCCGAGCAGCGGCGCAGCGAGGGTGAACTGCGCGCTGTCACGCAGGAAAGAGCGACGAGAGACGGTCATGGAAATCCCTTTAGCGCGTGACGACCGATTCCACCGGCCAGAGCACCGAGTCGTACACGGCGGTCGCGATGGGTGGGCCCTGCGGCGGCCAGTCCGGCGTCGCGGTGAGCTCGACCTTCGCACCGAGCTTGCGCAGGTTGGCGGCCAGCGCGTTGTTGGGCGGCTGCGCCATGGCAAGGAAGGGCACATACCCACGGCCCATCGCGTAATCGAGCGCGGTAAGGCCGTCTTCGTCCTTCGCGTTGATGTCCAGCTTCAAATCGAGCAGGGCCTGGATCAGCTGCGGATTGCCCCCGTTTCGCACGACGTAGTGCAGGGCCGAACCGCCGCGCGTGCGGGCCAGGAAATGCCGCTTCGACATCAGGTTGACGTCGGCGCCTGCCTGGGCGAGCAGCTTGACCAATTCGGCCTGCGGATTGGTACGCGGGCCCCGGGCAGCGGCCTCTCCTTCTTCCGCCTGCGCCGCAGGTTCTTCCGGGAAGGCGAACGGCGACCGACCGCCCCGACGTGAATTTACCGCCATGATGATCGGGCCGCGACCATCGGCCGTGGCCAGATGCACGTTGGCGCCGTGCGCCAGCAGCAGCTTCACCACCTCGAGGTTGCCGGTTCCGCAGGCCACCAGGAAAGGCGTCATGCCGCGATCCGCGGCACCACCCAGGCCCGTGGCCCCGAAGTGCTGCTGCTGGTTCGGATTGGCGCCACGCTCGACCAGCAGGTTCACCAGCGCACGGCCAGTGGTCTTGTTCGGCTGGTCATTGTCGAGCGGGTTGCGGTTGTTCGCCGTCTGCATGTTGCCGATGGCCACATGCAACGGTGCGCGACCGTACCAGTCCCAGCCGTTAACGTCGGCACCGGCCTCAACAAGACGCTTGGCGATATCCCAGTTGGCGTTGAGCATGGCCACCGAAAGAGGGCCCACCTCGCTCGGATCGCCCAGGTTCACGTCCGCCTTGTGCTTGAGCAGGATCTCGACGCATTCGCGGCAGTTTTCGCGCGCGGCGTAGAGCAGCGGCGTGAGGCCACCGCGGTCCAGAGATTTGGCGCGGCTTTCTGCCTGCACCACGCGCTGATAGTCGCGGATCGCACTGCGGGCATTCACGTCGGCGCCCTTCGAGGCCAGCAGTTCGACCATCGCCGGATGACGGCGCGCTACCGCCCACATCAACGGCGTCTGTCCGCCGAAGCTTTCTTTCGGATCGACCTTCGCGCCGGCCTTGAGCAGCGATTTCGCCGCCTCGACGTTGCCGGCTCGCGCCACCAGGTGCAGTGCGGTCTCGCCGTCGGCATTGGGGGACGTCGGGTCGGCGCCGGCCTTCAGCAACAGCGCGATCAGCTCGGTGTTGCCGCTGTCGGCAGCCAGCTGCATCGCGTTGACGCCGTAGACATTCGTCGCGCGCACTTTCGCGCCCGCCTTGATCAGCCGCTTCGCCGCCGCGACGTCGCCCTCAAAGGCGGCCATCTGCAGTGGCGTGGTGCCGTCCGCCCTGACCGGCTCATCGACCTTCGCGGCGGACACGCTGGCCGTGGCCAGCAGTGCGACAGCGACGGAAGCCAGCGTGATTACCCCTCGTGCCATGGCCTTATGCCTCGCCGAAGGTGCCGGTTGCGTCGCCGAAGTGATCCAGCTTCACGCCCGCGCGCTGGGACATCGTCAGCAGCACGTTGGCCAGCGGCGTGTCCTTCGGGGCCGAGATGTGCTGGTTGCCCTTGAATCCACCGCCCTTGCCGAGGACGAGGCAGGGCAGCTGGCTGCAGTTGTGCAGGTCCGAATTACCGAGGTTCGACCCGTATAGCATCATGGTCGTGTCGAGCAGGTTCTTGTCGCCTTCCTTGATGCTCTGGAGCTTCTGAGCGAGTCGCGCAAAGCGCTCGATCTGCCAGGTCTGCACGCGACGCAGCTTTTCCTGCTTGTCCGGATCCTCGCCGTGGTGCGACAGCGGGTGGTAGGCCTCGTCCACGTTGATGGATGGGAAGGTGCGCATCGACGCTTCCTTGATCATGCGCAGCGAGGCGACGCGCGTCTGGCCGGTCTGGAAGGCCAGCGCCACCATCTCGAACTGCACGTCCACCAGCTCGGTGAAATCATCCGGCGTGCCGCGCGGTGCATCCGGCAGTTCGCCCAGGCTGTCGGCCTTCGCCATCAGTTTCGAGACGCGGCCCTCGACCTCGCGGACCGACTCCAGGTAATCGCTCACGAGCGCGCGATCCGCCGCGCCGAGCTTGCGGTTGAGGCTGTTGCTGGCTTCGAGCACGTAATCGAGCAGGCTGTCGGTGGCCTTGAGTCGAGCGACACGGTCGGCGTTGGAATCACCCGGGCCGAACATCGTGTTGAACACCTTGCGCGGGTTGCCTTCCAGCGGGAGGCTGCGGTTGAGCCCCGTGTAGGACGTGGCACCACCCGGCTCCGCGCAGAGTTCCAGCGAAGTCAGCGGCGTGTCCTTGCCGATCGTCTTCGCGATCAGCTGGTCGACCGAAATGCCGGCCTCGGGGCCCCAGGTGTTCAGCTGTGGATCCTGCACCGTCAACCAGGTCTGCTCGGTGATGCCGTGCGGCGGATTCTGGCGCTCGCCCGACTTGTTGCGGATGTTGGTGAACAGCGTGACGTAGTCGCGCACGGCTTCCATCGGCTTGAGGATGGGCGAGAACTCGAAGCCCTTGCCCGTGCCCTTGGGCACCCAGAACCGCTCCACCGCCCCATGCGGCACATACACGAAGCCGACGCGCGGCTTCACGGCGGCGGCGGTGTCAGCCAACGCGGTGCTGGCCGGGACCATCGCGTCCAGCAGCGGCAGCGCGATGGCGGCGCCGACGCCCTTGAGCATCGTGCGGCGGGGAATGTGCTTCTTGGTGATGAACATGGTCTTCGGTGCCTCCAGAGAAGCTACTGAACGGTCGACGCAATCTTGGGAAGGGTCTGCTTCGGCAGCGCTGCGGCCGGCGCGCGACGGCGGAAGGCATCGCTGTTGACGATGCCCAGCACCAGCGATTCGAAGCTGAGTCCGTCGGACTTCGCCTCGCGCACGACAGCACGCACGGTCGGCATGTCGTTGTGGTCGATATGGCGACCGACCGCATAGGTCATCAGCTTCTCCGTGATGATCCCGGCGAACTGGTCGCCGCGCACAGCCAGCGCCTTGTGCAGGTCAGCCGGGCCCACGAGGGTCTGGCCGTCAGGCATCGTGGCCGTGGAATCGATCACCTGCCGCGACTGCGGATCGATCTTGCGATAAGCGCCGACCGTATCGAAATTCTCGAGCGCGAAGCCGAGCGGATCCATCACGGCATGGCAGCTCGCGCAGGCGGGGTTGCGACGGTGGATCTCGGTCTGTTCACGCACGGTCGCGGGCTTGCCCTTCACGGCCTCGCCCAGGTCCGGCACGTTCGGCGGCGGCACCGCAGGCGGCGTCCCGAGGATGCGTTCCAGGATCCAGGCACCGCGCAGCACCGGAGCCGTGCGGTTCGGATTGGCCGTCACCATCAGCACCGCGCCCTTGCCCAGCAGGCCATGGCGATTCGGATCTGACAAGGTGACCTTGTGGAAGCCGTTGCCGCGGATGTCCGTATAGCCATAGATCAGCGCGACCTGCTCGTTGATGAAGCTGTGGTCGGCCGTCAGCAGGTCCGTGACCGGCCGCTCCGAACGCAGGATGCTGTCCATGAACAGCTCCAGTTCCTTCTTGAGCGCCGGCCGCGGGTCATAAACGCCGCTGGCATGCTGGAACAGCGCCGCCGCGGGGACGATGCTGTCCATCTTCGCGATGTTGAGCCACTGGAAGGCGAAATCACGCGTCAGCGAGATGGCGCGCGGATCCGCGATCATCCGGTGGACCTGGGCCTTCAGCACGTCCGGCTTGGAAAGCTGGCCCGTCTCGGCGAGCGAAAGCAGGGTGTCGTCCGGCAGGCTGCTCCACAGGAAGAAGGACAGGCGCGAAGCCAGCTCCAGGTCCGTCAGCGGACGCGAGCCCTGGTCGACTGCGGCTTCCGCGCGGTACAGGAAGTGCGGGCTGACCAGGATGGCGGCGATCGACTCGCGCACGCCGCCCTCGAAGCCGTCCACCTTCTGGCCCTTTTCGTAAAAGCGCATCAGCGGGGCCATGTCCTCGTCCGTGACCGGCCTGCGGAAGGCCTGGCGTGCCAGTCGGCCGATGATCTTCTCGGCGCAGCCGCGCTCTTCCGCGGCGGCGGCAGGACGGCAGCTGAAGACCTTCTTGCGGCTCGCCGAATCGCTCATGCCGGAGATCTTCAACGGCCCCTTCACCTGGAAGGCGTGCACGGCCGGCACGCGGTGCTGACCGCCCTCCAGCGCATTCGCCGGACGGCGATCGTCACCGGGCTGGTACTGCAGCGTGCGCGAATCGCTCTCGGCGTAACTGCGACGCAGGAAAGTCACGGCGAGCGTGTGCTGGCCAGCGGTGGCCCTGAAGCGGATGTCCTTCAGCCGGCCATTGATCTGGGCCACGGCGTCGTCGAGCCGCTGGTCGATGGCCGTGTGATCCTCTTCGCCACCGATGGTGGTGCGCCAGATCTCCTTGCCGTCGAGCAGCGCGATCACGGTGTTCTCGAACTCCATGTTCGGCACCGTGCGGGCCAGGGCCATGTCGCCGATGGTGAGCAGATACTCGCCGTCGGCCGGGAAATTATGCAGCGCGCTCATGCCACCGCGCGTGCCGAAGGGCATGCCGTCCCGGTAGCGACGCTGGTTGCCGGATCCGATGGCCGGCGCGGCGGCCAGCGACAGGATCATGTTCGGAACGAGGCCGTAGGTGGTTTCCAACGGCACCGACTTCGGGTCGCCCACCGCCAGCAGCGCCAGCGAACGCGAGGCCGAGACCGCCTGGTCCATGAACGTCGCATTCATCTGCAGCGACTCGGCGTTGGTGTCGAAGTCGTCCTTGAGCGGATCCTGGGGCAGCCAGGTGGCGGCGTCGATCTCGAGGCCCAGCAGGTCCTTCACCGCGTTCGCGTATTCACGGCGGTTGAGGCGACGCAGCGGCACATGCCCGACGTGGGGGGCAGCCTCCTGCGCCTTGTCGAGCGTGGTTTCAAGCCAGCTCACCATGCTCTGCACGGCGGCGCGATCCGGCTGCTGCTTTTCGGTCGGCGGCGGCATCAGGCCGCTGCGCAGCTTCTTGATCGCGGATTCCCAGACCTTGGATTCCTGCGGGATGCCTTCTGCGGACAGCGTGTCAAAGGCAATGCTGCCGGCCCAGTCCGTGGTGTTGTGGCAGCCGAAGCAGTACTTCTCGACGGTCTGCCAATTCGAGGCGTGCGGAGCCACCGCGGGGGCAGCCGAGGGCTGCGCCGCAGCGGTCACACCCGAGATCGCGCCAAGGCCCGTCAAAAGAGCCAGCAATCGCATCGCACTCATCCCGATCCCCCGTTGGCCGCAGACAAGGTCTGCGAGCCGTCCACCCTCTTTAACCCCCAAGTATAAGAGCGACTGATCCGGCGGAGGTTCCCCTTTTTAGGCCTCGCCCCGAGGGCTGCTGCACTGCCGTTGACTTGTCGCCGTGCTGGATGCCAGACCGGCCGCTGGCATGGCACGTCGGCGGCTGCCCGACCCAAGCTGACAGGAGGCGCTTTGACGAGTAGACAAGGGTGAGCGAGAGCCGGAGGTCCGTGGACAGTGACAAGCGCTGCCGAGAGCCGCCTTGCCATGACAATGACATTCACCCGGCATTCCAACGTACGCAACGGACTGCCTGCCACCCAGAAGATTGGGCGGGATCAGCTAGCCCCGTGTGCCGGGTCCGGATAGCGAGGCATCAGCAGAAATCCGGCACAGCCGACCAGCAGGCCGATGGCACTCACAAGCAGCGCGAGGGAATAGCTGCCGGTCGTATCACGCACCGCCCCCACCCAGAGCGGACCTATGCCTGAAGCGAAGATGAAGGCGAAATACAGCCAGCCGTAGATCTTCCCGAACTGCTTCAACCCGAAGTAGCGTGCGATCAGGAATCCCATCAGGTCGAGCTCTGCGCCGAGCGCGAGGCCGATTGCAATTGCCGTGAGCCAGGCATAGTCGGCGCCCAGAAAGAACAAGCACAGGTTGCCCGCCGCAGCGACCAAGCTGATGGCAATCGCGATGAGCGGCGCAAAGATGCGATCCAGTGCCAGGCCCACCAGCATCCGACTGGCAATGACGGCGAGACCGATTTCCCCAGCCAGCTTGCCGGCCGCTCGCGGTTCAAAACCCGCATCGCCGAGCAGGGGCACGAAATGCGGTAAAAGCCCCATGAACGACAACGACATCATCGCGAAGCTGCCTGCCAGCATCCAGAAAACCGGAGTGCGGAACCAATCCGCAGCCTCCTTGGTGTCAACCCGACCCACGCGCTTTATCTCGCCCGCTGCATGCCGCGATGGCAGCAGC
>CANGMU010000002.1 GCA_947454665.1 Pseudomonadota bacterium
ACCTCTTCCTGTGGTCGGGCCACAGCTGGTTCCGCAAGGGCCTCGAGGTGTGGTTCACCGTGCTGATCGAGACCTGCTGGAGCAAGCGACGCATCCTCGAGGTCTATCTCAATGTCATCGAGCTTGGCCGCGGCATTTATGGCGCGCAGGCGGCCTCAAGACAGTTCTTCAGCCATGACGCGCGCACGCTGTCGGCGGCCGAATCAGCGCAGCTCGCCGCCGTACTCCCCAACCCCAAGCGCCTGAACGCGGCGAAACCCGGCGGCTATGTGCAGGGCCGTCGCGAAGAGATCCAGGTGCAGATGCGGCAGCTCGGCGGGCCTGGCTACCTGAGAGGGATCCTGTAAGGGATCAGTTCATCGAACCGGGCGGGATCGCTGCGGGCGTTTCCGCGAACAACTGGGCGACGTCGATCGCGTCGTATCGATAAGGCCGGTGGCAAAACTCGCAGGTCACGGTGATCGCGCCCTGCTCCGCCACGATGTCCTGCGCCTCGTCCTCGCCCAGTGACCGCAGCAGCGCGGCGATGCGTTCCGGCCCGCAACGGCAGCCGAACCGAACGACCTCGGACTCGAAAAGGCGCAGGTCGTGTTCGGCAAAGAGCCGGTGCAACAGCACGTCGACTTCCGTGTCCAGCAACTCGCGACCGCCCAGCGTGGCAAGCAGGACGCTGACTTCCTCCCAGAGGTCATGCCGACGGCCTTCCTCGCCCTCGCCGGCATGTTCCGGGCTGGGCAGTTTCTGCAGCAGGAAACCCGCGGCACGATGACCATCCGCAGACAGCACCAAGCGTGTCGGCAACTGCTCGGACGTCTCGAAATATCGCTCCAGACAGGCCGAGAGCGTTCCGCCCGTGAGTGGCACGATGCCCTGCCAGGGCATGCCTTCCTCATTGTCGACCGTGACGACCAACTGGCCGTCGCCGATCAGCTCCTCAAGCGTCGCCGTGTCGGGGATTTCCGCCCCTTCGAGCGGCTGCGCGACGCCGCGCAATTTGCGCTCATGCGTGCACTGGGCGATGAGCAGCGGCAGCAGGCCCTTGCCCCGCACCTGCAGCGTGAGCGTGCCGCGGAACTTCAGCGCGGCCGCCAGCAGCGTGACCGCAGCGAGGGCTTCGCCAAGCAGCGCCGTGACGACGGGTGGATGGTCCTGGTGCTCGCGCGCGGCGCGCCAGGAGGATTCCAGGCGCAGCCAGTGGCCACGGAGCGGCGCATCCTCGAACAGGAAACGCCGCAGGCTGTCGACTTCACGCATCGCCGGTCCGCGCCTTACGGCGCGAGCTTCTGCTTTAGGAGATCGTTCAGCAGGACCGGATTGGCCTTGCCGCCCGTCGCCTTCATCGTCTGGCCGACGAAGAAGCCGAAGAGTTTGTCCTTGCCCGAACGGTAATCGGCGAGCTGCTTCGGATTCGCCGCGATGATCTCGTCGATCACCGCACCAATGGCTGCCGGATCGGTGATCTGCTTCAGGCCGCGCGACTCGATGACGACATCGGCTTCCAGGCCTTCCGCCCACATCGCCTCGAAGACTTCCTTCGCGAGCTTGCCCGACACCGTGTCGTCGACGATGCGGTTCAGCAGCGCGCCGAACTGCGCGGCGGACAGCCTACTCTGCGTGATGTCCAGGCCGTCCTTGTTCAGGGCCGCCGAGAGCTCACCCATGACCCAGTTGGCCACGAGCTTCGCATCCGACGGAACGAGCGCGGCAACGGCTTCGTAATAGTCGGCCATCTCGCCGCTCGCGATCAGGAAGCCTGCGTCATACGCGGACAGCCCGTACTGCGACTGGAATCGCTGCGCCTTCGCGTCCGGCAGTTCCGGCAGCGTGGCGCGCACGGCGTCGATGAAGTCTTCGCCGACGACTACGGGCAGCAGGTCCGGATCAGGGAAGTAGCGGTAGTCGTTCGCTTCTTCCTTGGAGCGCATCGAGCGCGTCTCGTCCTTGTCGGCATCGTAGAGGCGCGTTTCCTGCACCACCGTGCCGCCGCCTTCGAGGATGTCGATCTGACGCGCTACTTCGATGTTGATCGCCCGCTCGACGAAGCGGAACGAATTGAGGTTCTTCAGTTCCGCGCGAGTGCCGAACTTCTCGGCGCCCTTGCGACGCACGGAGACATTGGCGTCGCAGCGGAAGGAACCTTCCTGCATGTTGCCGTCGCAGATGCCCAGGTAGCGCACCAGCGTATGGATCTTCTTCATGTACGCCACGGCTTCCTTGGCCGAGCGCATGTCGGGTTCCGACACGATCTCGATCAGCGGCGTTCCCGCGCGGTTGAGGTCAATCGCCGATACGCCAACGCCCTCGTGCTGGCTCTTGCCCGCGTCCTCTTCCAGGTGGGCGCGCGTGACGCCGATCGACTTGACCGTGCCGTCCTCGAGCATCACGTCCAGCACGCCCTTGCCGACGATGGGCAGCTCGTACTGGCTGATCTGGTAGCCCTTCGGCAGGTCCGGGTAGAAATAATTCTTGCGCGCGAACACCGAGCGGCGCGTGATCACCGCACCGATCGCGAGGCCGAACTTCACGGCCATGCGCACGGCCTCGGCGTTCAGCACCGGCAGCACGCCCGGATAGCCGAGGTCGACCAGATCGGCCTGCGTGTTGGGCTCGGCGCCATAGGCCGTCGGCGAGCCCGAAAAGATCTTGGATTTCGTCGCCAGCTGGGTGTGGATCTCCAGGCCGATGACGGTTTCCCAGCCGCCCTGCTCCACGCCGCTCATGCCGCACCGCCCGTCGTCGACGGCTCGAAATCCGCGGCCCAGCCGGACGGGGCACGCAGGTGCCAATCGGTTTCGCGCTGGTAGGCATGGGCCGCGGCCAGCATCCGGCCTTCCGCGAAGTGCGGGCCGATCAGCTGCACGCCGACCGGCAGGCCCGCCGCAAAGCCACAGGGGATCGACATCGCGGGCAGGCCCGCGAGGTTCGCACCGATGGTGTAGATGTCGTTCAGGTACATGGTGATCGGATCCGAGGTCTTGTCACCCAGTCCGAAGGCCACCGTCGGCGTCGTCGGGCCGACCAGCAGGTCGACTTCGCCGAAGGCACGACGGAAGTCCTGGTTGATCAGCGCGCGCACGCGCTGGGCCTTGAGGTAATAGGCGTCGTAATAGCCGGCTGACAGCACATAGGTGCCGGTCATGATGCGGCGCTTCACTTCGCTGCCGAAGCCTTCCGCGCGCGAGCGCTTGTAGAGGTCCAGCAGGTCCTTGGGGTCCTCGCAGCGGTGGCCGAAGCGCACGCCATCGAAACGCGCGAGGTTCGACGAGCATTCCGCCGGCGCGACGACGTAATACGTGGGCACGGAGAGCGGCAGGTTCGGCAGGCTCACTTCCTGGATCGTGGCGCCGAGCTTCTGCCACACGGCAAGCGAATCACGCACGGCCTGCTCAACCGCCGGATCCAGGCCTTCGCCGAAGAATTCCGTGAGGATGCCGATGCGCAGTCCCCGCATGGGCTGCTGCAACTCGGCCGCGTAATCCGGTACCGGCACGTCCACGCTGGTGGAATCGCGCGGATCGAAACCCGCCATCGCCTGCAAGGTCAGCGCGGCATCCTCGGCCGACACCGTGATGACACCCGCCTGGTCGAGGCTGGAGGCAAACGCGATCATGCCGTAGCGCGACACACGGCCATAGGTCGGCTTGAGGCCCGTGACACCGCAGAGCGCCGCAGGCTGACGGATCGAGCCGCCGGTATCCGTCGCCGTGGCCAGCGGCGCAAGGCGCGCTGCAACCGCTGCGGCAGAGCCACCCGACGAACCGCCCGGCACCTTCGCGAGGTCCCAGGGGTTCTTCACGGCGCCGAAGAAACTCGTCTCGTTCGACGAGCCCATGGCGAACTCGTCCATGTTCGCCTTGCCGAGCATCACGGTGCCGGCATCCTTGTACTTGCCGACCAGCGTCGCGTCGTAGGGCGAGATGAAGTTCGACAGCATCTTCGAGGCGCAGGTCGTGCGGACGCCGGACGTGCAGAAGATGTCCTTGTGGATGATCGGCACGCCCGTCAGCGGCCCGGCAGTGCCCGCCGCGATCCGCACGTCGGCGGCAGCGGCGGCGGCCAGGGCGGATTCCGCCGTGACGGTGACCAGCGCGTTGAGCGCAGGCTGAGCGTGCTCGATGCGACCGAGAAATGCCTTGGTCAGTTCGACGCTGGAATATTTCCTGGCCTTGAGGCCAGCGGCCAGCGAGGCCAGGGTCTGGTCGGCCATTACTCGATCACCTTCGGCACGAGATAGAGTCCGCCGTCGACCTGCGGGGCATTCTGCTGGTAGAGGTCCCGCGCGTTCGGCGAGGTGATGGCATCCGCGCGCAGGCGCTGCACCTGGTCCTCCAGGGGGTGGGCCATCGGCTCGATACCGGCCGTCTGGGCGCGGTCGAGCTCGTCGACCAGCCCGAAGATCCGCGACAGGCTGTCGGAGTAGGCGGGGATTTCCTCGGCGGCCAGTTCCAGGCGGGCGAGGTGGGCGATGCGTTCGATCTGCTTGGGTGTGAGGCTCATCGGAGCGCGACTTTCCAGCGGTGAAGAAGGGCCTCGCGGCCCGAAAAATCCAGTGTCAAATGATACACGTCGGGTTGCGGCGTGTCCCTGCCGTTGGTACCCTGTCGGGCGCTCTCCCCTCCCCCCGTCCCAAGGTCGGTTCCCTCCATGTTCAAGCGCCTGCGTGGCTATTTTTCCAGCGATCTGTCGATCGACCTGGGAACGGCCAACACCCTGATCTACGTCCGCGGCAAGGGTATCGTGCTGAACGAGCCGTCCGTGGTTTCGATCCAGGACGAGCCCTCCCGGGGCGGCAAGCTCATCGTCGCCGTCGGCGCCGAAGCCAAGAACATGCTCGGCCGCACGCCGGACCACATCCACGCGGTGCGTCCGCTGAAGGACGGCGTGATCGCCGACTTCACGTACACCGAAAAAATGCTGCAGTACTTCATCAACAAAGTACACGGCAACCGCTTCCTGAAGCCCTCGCCGCGCGTCCTGGTCTGCGTGCCCTTCGGTTCGACCCAGGTCGAGCGCCGCGCCATCCGTGAATCGGCCGAGGGCGCCGGCGCCCGCAACGTCGCGATCGTCAGCGAGCCGATGGCCGCGGCGGTCGGCGCCGGCCTGCCCACGCACGAAGCCCGCGGCTCGATGGTCATCGACATCGGCGGCGGCACCTCGGAAGTGGCTGTGCTCTCGCTGAACGGCGTCGTCTACGCGAACTCGGCCCGCATCGGCGGCGACCGCTTCGACGACGCGATCATGAATTACGTGCGCCGCAACTACGGCATCCTGATCGGCGAGGCCACGGCCGAGCGCATCAAGATCGCGATCGGCTCGGCCTACCCGGGCGAGCAGGTGCGCGAGCTGTCCGTGAAGGGCCGTAACCTCTCCGAAGGCGTGCCGCGCAGCTTCACGCTCAACAGCAACGAAATCCTCGAGGCCCTGCAGGAACCGCTGCAGGGCATCGTCAGCGCCGTGAAGCAGGCGCTGGAACAGACGCCTCCGGAACTGGGCGCCGACGTTGCCGAGCGCGGCATCGTCCTGACGGGCGGTGGCGCGCTGCTGCGCGACATCGACAAGCTGCTCATGGAAGAGACGGGCCTGCCGGTCGTCATCGCCGAGGATCCGCTGACCTGCGTCGCGCGGGGTGGTGGCCGCATCCTCGAGTTGATGGACGAACTCGGCCCCGGTCACTTCGGACTCGAATGACCGTCGCGGCGGGGGGCCTCTGACCTCCGATGGCGACCGTATTCCGTCGCAACCCGCGCCAGACATCCAGCCGCGACAGCGCGCCCGGCCCGCGCTTCGCGTTCTTCGCGGCGGTTTCGATCGCGCTGATGCTGCTGGACCAGCGCGGCGGCTGGATCAACGATGCCCGCTTCTACCTGCAGACGGCGACCCAGCCGGTGCAGTCGCTCGTGAATTCGCCTCGCACTGTGTTCACCTGGATCGGCGGACTCTTCGAATCGCGTGAATCGCTGCGCGCGGAGATCGCCGGCCTCAAGACACGCGAGCGTGAACTGAGCCTGGCTCAGATGCGCTTCGAAGCCCTGGAGCACGAGAACGCGCAGTTGCGCGCCCTGAAAGCCGCCCTGCCCCCGCTGGTCAGCCGGCAACAGGTCGCCGAAGTGGTCAGCCTCGAAATGAACCCGCTGCGGCAGCGACTGCTCGTCAACAAGGGCAAGCGGGACGAGATCTTCGACGGCCAGGCCGTGCTGGACGCCCGCGGCCTGCTCGGCCAGGTCTCGCGCGCCGGCCCCTGGAGCGCCGAGATCATCCTCATCACGGATCCGGAACACGCGGTGCCCGTGCAACTGGCCCGCAACGGTCTCCGCTCGATCGCCGTTGGGGCCGGCAACAGCGGCGAGCTGCTGCTGCCCTACCTGCCCGTGAATTCAGACGTGAAGGCGGGCGACCTGCTCGTCACGTCGGGCCTGGGCGGCGTGTTCCCTGCCGGCTATCCAGTGGCCGTGGTCACCGGCATCAAGCGCGATCCGGTCATGCTGCTGGCGCAGGTGCGTGCGCGTCCGCTTGCCACACTCGAGCGGGACCGTGAAGTCATGCTCGTCTGGTTCGACGCAAGCCATCCGGCGGCACCGGTTACCCGAAAGGCGGCCGAATTGCCGCAGGTCACGCTCGGTGCGCCGACGGACCGCACCGGTGAGGCGTCGACCGACGAGCCCGCGCCGGGTGCCGAGGGCGAAGGCGCCACCGATGCGCAGGGCAAGCCATGAGCCTGCGCAAGACCCGCGATTCGTACCTGCTTGTCTATGGGACCGTGTTCATCGCACTGCTGCTGATGCTTGTGCCGCTGCCGCGATTCCTCTCGGTGTTGCGCCCTTCTTTCGTCGCGCTCGCCATCCTGTACTGGTCGACGATGTCGCCCCGCTCCGGCGGCATCCTCGTCGGCTTCCTCGCAGGCCTGATGCTCGACCTGCTGCAAGGCTCGCTGCTGGGCGAACACGCGCTCGCGATGTCCTTGCTGGCCTACCTTGCGGTGCGCCTGCACCTCATGACACGCGCCAAGCCGATCTTCGAGCAGGGCCTGCTCGTGCTCATCAGCCTGCTGCTCTATGAGGGCCTGATCTGGGCCATCGACGGCTGGAGTGGTCATCCGCTCAACAGCTGGCTGCGCTGGCTGCCCTGTTTCATCGGCGCCGCATCGTGGCCCGTGGTGGTCGGCCTGCTAGGCCGACTCCACTCGCCGCGCTAGGCAGCAGGCGTAGTCACAGCATGGCCCCCAAGGTCAGCATCAAGAACTTCTTCCGAGAGCAGCGGCTGTTCCAGCAGCGCATGCTCGTGGCCACGATCCTCATCGGCGCGGCAGCGCTGGTTCTGTTCGGGCGACTGTTCCTGTTGCAGGTCGTCCGCTACGACTATTACCTCGAACAGTCGCAAGGCAACCGCGCGCGACTGGATCCGATCCCCGCGAGTCGCGGCCTGATCCGCGACCGCAACGGCGTGGTGATGGCCGACAACCAGGCCGCTTACCAGCTGGAGCTGGTGCGCGAACAGGTGACGGACCTGGATGGCACGCTGAAGGGGCTCGCCTCGCTGCAGCTCATCCCCGAAGACGGACTCGCCGACATCAAGCGACTGGTGAAATCACGCCGCGGCTTCGAAGGCGTGCCCATCCGGCTGCGACTGACGGAAGAAGAGCTCTCGCGCTTCGCCGTGAACCGTCATCGCTTCCCGGGTGTCGACATCCGCACGCGGCTCACGCGGGCCTACCCCTACGGCGAACTCGGCGTGCACGCGCTGGGCTATGTCGCCGCGATCAGCGAAGCAGACCTGCCACGCATCGACCGCAGCGCCTATGCGGGCACGACGCTGATCGGCAAGCTCGGCGTCGAAAGCGCGCGCGAGAAGGAACTGCACGGCACCAACGGCTTCCGCGAAGTGCTCGTCAACGCGCAGGGTCGCTCGGTGCAGAAAGCGGGCGCCTTCGCGCCGGACCTGCGGTCACGCGCACCGAAGGCCGGCTCCGACATCATCCTGTCGATCGATCTGGCAGCCCAGCAGGCTGCGGAAGAAGGCCTGAAGGGACGTCGCGGCGCAGTGGTCGCTATCGATCCGGCCACGGGGGACGTGCTCGCGCTGGCGAGCCATCCAGGTTTCGACCCGAGTCTCTTCGGTCGCGGCCTCACACGCGCCGAATACCACGAGCTCTCGTCGGACATCGACCGCCCACTGTTCAACCGCGCGCTGCGCGGCACCTATCCGGCGGGCTCTACCGTCAAACCCGTCATCTCGCTGGCCGGCCTCCATTACGGGGCGGTCACGGCAGATGAACCGATCTACTGCCCGGGTTCGTGGATGCTGCGGGGTTACGCCAAGCCCTTTCGCGAAGGCCGCGGCGGCACGCACCACGCGATCGCGATGGAAGATGCGATCGCCAAATCCTGCGACGTCTATTTCTACGAACTCGCGCACCGGCTCGAGGTGGACCATCTGTCGGAGTTCATGGCGCCCTTCGGTTACGGCAAGCCCACCGGCATCGATATCGCCGGAGAGCTGTCGGGCATCCTGCCCTCGAAGGACTGGAAGAAGCAGCGCTTCAAGCGTCGCGCGGACCAGATCTGGTTCCCGGGCGAAACCGTGAACATGGGCATCGGCCAGGGCTACCTGACGGTCACGCCGATGGAACAGGCGAGCATGATCGCAACAGTTGCCGCGCGCGGAAAGCGCTTCAAGCCGCGGCTGGTCACGGCGATGCGCGACCCGGAAACCGGCGTCGTCACAAAGGTCGAGCCCGAAGTGCTGGCCTCGGTGCCAGGCATCCCCGAGAAGGACTGGGACCGCGTGTTCGCCGGCATGGTGGGCACTATCCAGCGAGGCACGGCGGCCCAGCCGGCCGCCAACATGGCACACACCGCCTATACCGTGGCCGGCAAGACCGGCACGGCACAGGTGGTGTCCATCGCCGCCAACGAAAAACTCGACAAGCGACTGGAAGAGCGCCAGCGCGACCACTCCTGGTTCGTCGCTTTCGCACCGGTCGAGGCGCCGCGCATCGCGCTCGTCGTACTGGTCGAGAATGGCGGCTTCGGCGCCGCGGCAGCCGCACCGATCGCGCGTCGCGTGCTCGACGCCTACCTGTTGCCGAAGAACGCGAGCACGCAGCCGCCGCCCGGTGCATCGACAGCGGACAAAGACATCGACCCGGAGACGGCCGAATGATCCGCCAGCCGGTCGAATCCCCCTCCGCGCGCCGCACGATCACCATCGCCACGCGCCTGCTGCTCGCGCTGCAGCTCGACGGGCCGCTGCTCGTCGGCCTCGGCCTGATCGCCTGCTTCGGCCTCGTGGTGCTGTACAGCGCCTCGGGTCAGGACATGGGCAAGATGGTCCGCGCCGTGCTGCACCTGTGCCTCGGCACGGCGGCGATGCTCGGCCTCGCGCAGGTACGGCCCCAGCTGCTGCGCCGCGTGGCGCCCTGGCTGTATGGATTCGGCGTGTTCCTGCTGGTCGTAGTGTTCGTGGAAGGCGAAATCGGCAAGGGCGCGCAGCGCTGGCTCGACCTGGGCTTCATCCGCTTCCAGCCTTCCGAGATCCTCAAGATCGCCGTGCCGATGGCCTGCGCCTGGTACCTGCAGGAGCGGCCCCTGCCGCCCTCGGCGAAATCGCTGGGCGTGCTGGCCGCGATCATCCTCGTGCCCTCGGCGCTCATCATCAAGCAGCCGGACCTTGGCACCGCGCTGCTCATCATGGCCGCGGGCACCATGGTCATCATCATGGCGGGCCTTCCGGTGTGGATCATGCTCGCCGGCCTGCTCGCCGGATCGGGCGCGGCGTGGTTCGCATGGGCGCACCTGCTGCACGACTACCAGCGTGAACGCGTGCTGACCTTCATCGACCCGCAGAACGATCCGCTGGGCTCCGGTTACCACATCATCCAGTCGCAGATCGCCATCGGTTCGGGCGGCGTGTTCGGCAAGGGCTGGATGAACGGCTCTCAGGCCCAGCTCGATTACCTGCCCGAGCGGCACACCGACTTCATCTTCGCGGTGATCGGCGAGGAATTCGGCATGCTCGGCCAGATGCTGCTGGTCCTGCTGTACCTCTTCGTCGTGGCCCGTGCGCTGTATCTCACTTCGCAGATGCAGGACACCTTCGCGCGCCTGCTGGCATCCAGCCTCGCGCTCACCTTCTTCGTGTACGTCTTCATCAACACGGGCATGGTCAGCGGCCTGCTGCCGGTGGTCGGCGTACCCTTGCCGCTCGTGAGTTATGGCGGCACCTCCATGGTGACCCTGCTGGCGGGCTTCGGTATCCTCATGTCGCTCTACTCCCATCGCAAGCTCGTCGGTACGTGAACCGCCGCCGCACGCTCCTGCTCTTCGCCCTGTCGACGCCGCTGCTGCTGGCCGCGGGGGCCCAGGCTGCCTCCGGCAAGCGACCCAAAGTTGTCGCGCCACGCGCGCGCTTCGACCTCGATCGCGCCGACATCCGGGACTTCGCCGCGCGTGCTGCGACACGCACCGGCATGAGCGTGGACGCCGTGCTGTCGCTGTTGGGCGAGGCCTCGCCGCAATCCTCCATCCTCGACGCGATGTCGCGGCCTGCGGAGTCAGTGCTGCCGTGGTGGCAGTACCGTGAGCGCTTCCTCACGAGTGCGCGCATCGATGCAGGACTCGCCTTCTGGGCAAAGCACGCAGAGCTGCTCGATGCCGTCGAGCGCGAGCGCGGCGTGCCGGCCGAATACCTGGTATCCATCCTCGGCGTCGAGACGCATTACGGCCGCATCGTCGGGCGTTACCGCGTGCTCGATGCCCTCACGACGCTCGGCTTCGACTATCCGGCCCGGGCCGCCTACTTCCGCAGCGAGCTCGAGGAATTCCTGCTGCTGGCCCGCGAGGACCAGCTCGACCCGCTTGCCACCAAGGGCTCCTACGCGGGTGCCATGGGTGCACCGCAGTTCATGCCGTCGAGCATCCGCCGCTTTGCAGTGGACAGCGGCGGCAAGGGCCACCGCGACCTCTGGCAGGACTGGCATGACGTGTTCGCCAGCGTCGCGAACTACCTCGCCCTGCAAGGCTGGAAGCAAGGGGAGCCAGTGCTGGCCAACGCACGGCGCGAAGGCGAAGCCGATGACCCGCTGGCCTTCCGGCTGTTGCTGGCCGATTCGCTCGGTGCGATCCGCGGCCGCGGCTATGCGGTCGATTCGACGCAGCCCGACAGCGCACCGGCCCTGCTGGTGCCGGCCGAACAGGCAGACAGCCTCGGCTGGCGCGTCGGCTTCAACAACTTCTACGTCATCACGCGTTACAACCGCAGCCCGCGCTATGCGATGGCTGTGCATGACCTCGCCACAGCGCTGCGCGACGGCCGCGACACGATGGAGTCCGCGACATGACACCACACCTGCGCTGGAGATCGCCCGGTTGGCTGTCACTGCTGGCACTGCTGGCCTCGTGCAGCGGCACGCCCCAGCATCCTGCGCCGCCGGTATCGGCTGCACCCGCCATCGCACGGCCTGCACCCTCGCCCGCTCCGCCGGCCGCGCTGCCAGCTCCACCGCCGCGCGCGTCGGGCACCGTGCCGACGCCCGCGGAACTCGCCGCCATTCCGGACGCCGTGCCGCGCGTGGAGCCGCGCGCCGCGCTGGGCAATCCACCGTTCTATGACGTGGCCGGCAAGCGTTATTTCGTGCTCGCCTCGGCCGAGGGTTACAAGGAACGCGGCGTCGCGTCCTGGTACGGCCCGACCTTCCACGAGAAGAACGCCTCCAACGGCGATGCCTATGACATGTACGCCATGTCGGCCGCGCACAAGACGCTGCCGCTGCCCGCCTATGTGCGCGTGACGAACCTCGCCAACGGGCGCAGTGTCGTCGTGCGCGTGAACGACCGCGGCCCCTTCGTCGGCACGCGCCTGATCGATCTGTCGTACACGGCGGCCTGGAAGCTGGACATGCTCCGCCAGGGCACGGCTTTCGTGGAAATCGAAGCGATCGTGCCGGGGTCGCTTGCCGCGGCCGCAGCGGGCGTGACACCGACCGCACCGACGACGATCGCCGCCACTGCCACACTCTACATCCAGGCAGGCGCTTTCGGCGTCGAAGACAATGCGCGCCGCCTTGCCGATCGGCTCCGCGCCGCGGGTATTGGCGAGGTCGCGCTGCGCGCACCCAGCGGCAACAGCCGGCTCTGGCGCGTGCGCGTCGGCCCTGTTGCCGACGTCGCCGCTTACGACCGCGTGATCACCCAATTGCAGGGGCTGGGCGTCGAAGGACGCCTGGCCTCCGACTGACACCGACTTCTTGCTGGAGATTCCCCGGATGAAAGCCTTCCTTGCCACCGCCGCCCTCGTGGCCACGCTGGCCACGGCCCAGACGCCCTCGCTCGTCACGCCGCCCACTGCGGCGGTCATCGCCGCCATGCCGTTGCCGGCGCCACCTGTCGTGCCGACCAACGCCTATGTGCTGATCGATTACGACACCGGCCGCGTGCTCGCCGCGCAAAAGGCCGACGATCGCCTGCCGCCCGCGAGCATCACCAAGGTCATGGCGAGCTATGTCGTGCTGACGGCGGTGCGTGAAAAGCGCCTGCGCCTCGATGAGCAGGTCGTCATCAGCGAGCACGCCTGGCGCGCTGGCGGCGCGGCTTCCGGCGGTTCGACGACCTTCCTCAAGGTCGGCTCGACGGTTCCGGCCGACGTGCTCATCAAGGGCATGATCATCCAGTCCGGCAACGACGCCACGATCGCGCTCGCCGAGCGAGTCGCCGGCACGGAGTCCGCGTTCGTCGAAATGATGAATCAGTACGCCGCACGCCTCGGGCTCAAGAACACGCACTTCGACAACAGCTGGGGCGACCACTCGCCGAACCACTACTCAACGGCGCATGACCTCGCGCTGCTCGGCCAGGCGCTGATTCGCGACTTCCCAGAGGACTACAAGATCTATTCGATGCGCGAATTCGTATGGAACGGGATCAAACAGCAGAATCGCAATGGCCTGCTCGGGCGCGACCCATCCGTCGACGGCATCAAGACCGGCCACACGGATGCTGCGAAGTATTGCCTGCTGAGTTCCGCAAAACGCGATGGCCAGCGGCTGATCTCCACGGTGCTGGGTTCCGACAAGATCAAGGACCGCGAGGACGCCAGCGCCGCGCTGCTGAATTATGGCTTCACGCATTTCGAAACGATGAAGCTGCAGGCGGGCAATACGGCGATCCTGAAGCCGCGCGTCTACAAGGGTGCCGAGGATTTCGTGCCGGTCGGCACGGCACGCGATGCCTTTGCGTCGGTCCAGCGCGGCCAGGGTGGCGCGATCCAGAAGAACGCCGAAGTGAAGGGCACGCTGCTCGCGCCGATCAAGAAAGGCACCACGGTCGGCGAGCTGACGCTGAAATCGGGCAACCAGGTCGTCGCGCGCATCCCGCTCGTCGCCCTGGCCGACGTGCCGGAGGCAGGCTTCTTCGGCCGCCTCTACGACACCGTGAAGCTCTGGTTCAACTGACCGTTCAGGGGCGCTGGCCTGACCGGTACAGCGCTCGCAGCAGGTCGCTCGGCGTGATGATGCCGCAGAGCCTGCGCTCGGCATCGACGATCGGAATGTGGTGGTGGCCCTCTTCCGCGAAGAGCGGCAAGAGGTCGGTCACCGGGCGATGGTCGCTGGCCACGCTCACCTGGCGCGACATGATGTCGCCGACCACGACAGACTTGCCGCTGTGCAGGCCCTGCTCGGCACGCCTGAAATCGGCCACCGTCACGATGCCCACGATGTGTCGCGCCGGGTCGACGACAGGCAGTACCTTGATGTGCCGCGCATGCAGCAGCTCCCGAGCCTCGTGCAGCGGAGTGCCGACATCAGCCACAATCAAGTCGCGGGACATCACGTCCATACAGCGCAGGCTGTCGAGCTTGCGGCCATAGGCATCTGCCATGGGCGCAGCCGGCACCGGCTGCGGCACAACGCGGTGCGGATAGCGGCGCCCGGTGAGCGCGTTGTACGCCATGCCTGCCAGAACCAGCACGATCGAATCCGCCAGCACCGGAAAGAAGGGATAGCGCAGCGACGAGGTCTGCGTCAGCACCACCAGAAGCGCGACCGCACCGCCGGGCGGATGCAGGCAGCGCGCGAAGCTCATCGCGAGGATGGCGCAACCGACCGCCAGGCCACCGGCCCAGGCCGCATCCGGCACCAGCAGGCCCACGGCAAGACCAACCATCGCGGAGAGCGTATTGCCCCCGATGACTGGCCAGGGTTGCGCCAGCGGGCTGGATGGCAGGGCGAAGACCAGCACGGCACTTGCACCGATGGGCGCAACCAGCCAGGGCGATACGCCGGTGAACTGCGCGAGGCTGCGGCAAATCAGCCCGGCGACCAGCACGCCCAGCGCGGCACCCGCCGCAGCCCGGAACTGTTCGCGACGATTGACCGTGACGGTCATGTGCGGCGCTGCGCGAAAAACCGCGAGAGCAGCGCGCCGCATTCGGCCTCGAGCACGCCACCGAAGACATCGACGCGGTGGTTCAGGCCGGACAGCGTGAAGATATTCGTCAGGCTGCCCGCGGCACCGGCCTTCGGATCGAAGGCCCCGAAGACGACGCGCCGTACGCGCGCATGGATGATCGCCGACGCGCACATCACGCAGGGTTCCAGTGTCACGTAGAGCACCGTGTCGGTCAGTCGATAACTCTGCAGGGCACGACCACCAGCACGCAGCGCGACGATCTCTGCATGGCCCGTCGGGTCATGGCAGGCGATCGGGTTGTTGGCGCCCTCCGCGATGATGCGATCGCCCTGCACGAGCACGGCGCCCACAGGCACCTCGCCCGCATCCGCCGCGACCTGCGCCAGCTGGATCGCATGACGCATGAAGTCGACGTCGGTCGGCGGCGGCATCAGCGGCCCTGCTTCAGCAGCTCCGCCCAGGATGCCGCATCGAAGCCGGCGCCAAGCACGCCATCGGCATCGATCACGGGGCGGCGGATCATCGACGGCTGCGCGAGCATCAGGTCCACGGCGCGCTCGCGCGTGAGGCCTTCGCGTGCCGCGTCGGGCAACTTGCGGAAGGTCGTGCCGGCGCGGTTGATCACCCGCTCCCAGCCCAGCGCATCGCACCAGGCTTCAAGGCGCGCACGGTCGATCCCCGCGTGCTTGTAATCGTGGAAGTCGTGCGCGATGCCCTGCGCTTCCAGCCAGGCCCGCGCCTTTTTCATCGTGTCGCAGTTGCGGATGCCGAAGATCGTCGTCGCCACGGCTCACCTCGTCTGCCGCAGTTCGAGTCGCCAGCCCTCGCCCCAGCTGACGGCCACCAGTGCCGCTGTCGCACAGGCGAAGTAGGTCAGGCACAACGGCAGCACGGTGCCATCGAAGAGCGTGCCGACGAACATGCCGATCGCGGTACCGAGCAGCGTGGTGATGACGCCAGAGACAGCCGAGGCCGTACCTGCGATGCTGCCCAGCGGTTCCATCCCGATCGCATTGAAGTTCGGCATCGTCAGGCACATCAGGAACTGCGTGGCCGTGAGCAGACCCGCGAAGACCAGCAGCGGCGGCTTGCCCTGCCAGGCCAGCGCGGCCACGACGCCACAAGCCGCCAGCACCGCGAAACCGATGAGGCAGAGGTGCGACAGGCGGTGCAGGCCGAAGGATCGGACCAGCGTGGAATTGGCATAGAAGGCGATGCCCATGGCACCGGCAATGGTTCCGAAGGCGACCGGGAACAGCGTGCCGAGGCCATAGACCTGTGTTTCGAAGATCTGCTGCGATGAGCTGACATAGGTCATCAGGCAGCCCATCTGCAGGCTCACGGCCAGCGTGTAGCCCATCGTCGGGCGCGTCCGCAGCGTGACCTTCACGCCGTCGAGGATGCGTTCGATCGAAAACGCTCGCCGGTGCTCGGGCTTGAGCGTCTCCGGCATGCGCAGGCCGAACCAGACCGCCACGACAAGCGCCATCACCAGCATGCTCGCGAACACGGATCGCCATCCGGACAGATGGATCAGCACCGCGCCGATCGCCGGCGCAACAACCGGCACCAGAATGAACATCATGAAGGTGAGCGACAGCACGCGGGCCATCTCCCGCCCCTGGTAGCGGTCGCGCACGAGCGCCACCGTAAGCACCTGCGCCGAGGCGGCACCCATGCCCTGCACCACGCGGCCAACCAGCAGTGCGTCATAACTTTGCGCGAGGCAGCCGATGAGTGCGCCGATCGAATAGATGACGATGCCCACCAGCAAGGCGGGCCGCCGGCCGAAGACATCGGACAAGGTGCCATAGACGATCTGCAGCGGACCGGAGCCGATCATGTAGACGGTGACGATCAGCTGCAGGTCGTTCGGGTTCGCGATGCCGAAAGTCTGCTGGATCGGCACGAAAGCCGGCAGCAGGTTATCGATCGACAGCGAGATCAGCGCCATGATCAGCGCCGTCAGGCAGATGAATTCCCGCAGCGAGGGCTCGCGGGTCGCCAGACGCAGCATGCTGCCGTCAGCCCTTCTGCCGCGGCATCGCGAGCAGCGCCACCAGCGTCACGATGCCAACCACGGCGAGGTACAGCCCCACGGCAGGCAGCCCGTATCGCGTCGCGAGCCAGGTGGCCAGATACGGTGCGAGCGATGCGCCAACGATGCCAGCGAGGTTGAAGGCCATCGAGGCGCCCGTGTAGCGAACGGCCGTCGGGAAGAGTTCGGACAAGGCGGTACCGATCGGGCCATAGGTCAGGCCCATCAGCGCCAGACCCAGCGCCAGGCAGGCCATCACGCCCAGCGTGCTGCCCGAACCCAGCAGGGGCGCCAGCAGGAAGCCAAAGGCCGTGATGCCGAGCGTTGCCGCGATCATCATCGCGCGCGAACCGATGCGTTCGGCGATCAGTGCCGAGAACGGAATGGCCGCGCCGAAGAAGAGCACACCCACCATCTGCAGCAGGAGGAAGTCCTGCCGTGCATAGTGCAGCGCCGTGGTGCCCCAGCTCAGCGTGAAGACGGTCATCAGATAGAACAGGGTGAACGTCGCCGCACCGGCGAACGTGCCGGTGACCAGAGCCCGCGGATGCTTGGTCAGGACGGCGCCGAGGGGCAGCTTCACGCGCTCGGCCTTCTCGATGGCCTTCTGGAACTCAGGCGTCTCGGTGAGGCTCAGGCGGATCCACAGCCCCACCACCACCAGCAGGGAACTGGCGAGGAAGGGCAGGCGCCATCCCCAGGCGTCGAAGGCCGCGTCATCCAGATACTGGCCAATCAGCAGGAAGATGCCGGTCGAAGCGATGAAGCCGATCGGTGCACCCAACTGCGGGAACATGCCGAACCAGGCCTTCTTGCCCGGCGGCGCATGTTCAGTCGCCAGCAGCACCGCACCACCCCATTCGCCACCGAGCCCGAAGCCCTGACCGAAGCGGCAGATCGACAGGCCAAGGGGTGCGAGCACGCCGATGGACGCATACGTCGGCAACAGTCCGATGCAGACCGTCGACAGGCCCATCGTCAAGAGGGCCGCGACCAGCGTCGCCTTGCGGCCGATGCGGTCGCCGAAATGCCCAAACACGGCCGAGCCGATCGGGCGCGCGAAGAAGGCCAACGCGAAGGTCGCGAAGGATTGCAGCATGGCCGAGGTGGGGTCGCTGGACGGGAAGAAATGCTTCGGGAAGACGATGACCGCCGCCGTCGCGTAGATGTAGAAATCGAAGAATTCGATCGTCGTGCCGATCAGGCTCGCGAACAGGACGCGCGCCGTCGAGGGCGCCTTGGGGGGCTTGGCGGGCTGGTTCATTCACGGGATTCTGGCACCAATCCGCCGCCCGGGGTTAAGGTTGTGCCATGAAGTTCGAAGACGACGATCCGGCCCGCCGCGCGGTACTGCCCTACCCCATGGAACTGGGCGGGCAGAAGTTCGACCTGGTCGAGGTCAAGCAGCAAAAAGACGTCATGCTCAACGTCGCGCGGATGTACGCGCAGCAGGAGTATGACCGGATCATGGAGATGGTCGGCGTGCTGCAGAAGCAGGCCGCGGACCTCAAGCGCCGGCTCGACATCACCGACATGGTCCATGCCGCCGAATACAAGTTCCAGGTCTATCACGGCCAGACCTATTGGCTGGCCCGCGACACCTCGCGTAACGTGACGATCCTCCAGCACCTGGGCCCGAATGACTGGAGCAGCGGCGCACCCGCCGAATACGACTACATCGCCGAGGTGAAATGGCTGGGCGACCACACCTGGGTGGAGGTCCCCGCCAAGACCTGAGGCAAGCTCAGGCCCCGACCGTCCCGGCCCCTGCACTTTCCTTCGCGCTCCCTCACCTGTCGATCCGCTAGCGGTTGCACACGACGCCGCAACGGACAGGGATGCGATGCATCGGGCTGCATCAGCCGTCACACCACACGCGTGCGTTGAAAGCGAAGCTGCCCCATGAGGCAGGTTTGCTGCAATTCTGGAATCGATCCTCTGAACGCGCTTTACCGAAGCAAGTAATTTTAGTTCATCCGGCACCGACACTCGGCGTCTCTCATGACGACGACAAGCCAGGGAACTTCACGGCGCGATGGCACATCACAAAACAACGACTGCTTTGTCTCACCCGGCGGCCAAGGCCCTGGATCCGAGAAGGGGTTCCGGCAACGGCAATACCGAAGACCTGCGCCAGTCAGTCGTCCGCAATCACCTCCAGCTTCACCGGATTTCCTCCCGGTACTCGATACGGAAGAACCACGGCGAGAGCATCGCGCTGCTCTTCCTGATCCAGTTGCTGGAAAACTCGCGGCCTGCGCTGACGATCACCGAAGCGGGACTCATCATGAGCATCCCGCCCGCGACGATATCGCGGAAGATGCGTGAGCTCGCGAGCGCCGGCCTGATCACGCTGTATACCGATCCTTCGGACAAGCGGCGGATACACCCGCGCATATCGATCCTGGGACAGGAATTCCTGTCGGAATGCGAAAGCGTCATCACGACGTCCCGGGACCTCAGCGTCGTGCCCGACAATTCTTCGGTGCGGACCGTTGTCAGCCGGATGCATTCGTGGTCTGCACGCCAGGACGAGGACGGCGAGGAACGACGCTTCGCATGACGGTGCAGCCTGGCAGTCCAGGCAGAATCGATTCAGCCGAATCGGTTCTTCCCGGGACCACGGAAGCCCTGGATGCCATCCGCGAGACGCTCAGCGCCTCGGCCGAAGCCGTCGTTCTCCTGCTTGAGGCGAGCACGCACTCCGCAAACCAGAAGAGCGTGCTGCGGATACCGGAGAGGGTGTCCAGCCTGCTGCGCTGCATGGACTCGCTGGCCTACATCCTGACCATCGACCCACCGACGACCACCGCAAAGCAAAACCTGGACGTGCTGCTGGGCAGGCTTCCGTCCCTCATCGCGGGCGGAATGGATTTCACACCAGGCCCGGTGACGCACACGCTGCATGCTTCTCGCGTCTGGGTCGACGGTCGATCCCACGAATTGATCTCTGCATTCGTCGCACTGATCAACGCGCAACTGAAGTCGACGAACACAGCAGCCATCGAGATCAGTACCGAGAACGCACAGTCCTCGAGCGTCGAAACGAAAATCACGCTGGCTTTCAACGGCCTCCAGGGCACCCCGACCCCGCGACACATGCCGGATCCCGGCCTCGAATTCGCGCAGCGCCTCGTGTTCTCGATGGGTGGCATGCACCGCATCGCGTACACGGAGAAACAGATCCGCCACGAAGTCTTTCTTCCGGCCCGTTCCTGAGAGCCCCATGTCCAACAAGATCTTCTCGCATGCCGCCACGTCCGAAACGCTTTGCGCGGCCTTCATCGATGCGATGTTCCATGAAAGGGGCTTGAGCCGGAATACCACCGAGGCCTATCTGACCGATCTCAAGGTCCTGTCACGCTGGCTCAAGGGCAGGCAGGTCGTACTCGAGGCGGCATCGCGCGCGGACCTCATGGCGTACTTCACGTGGCGGACGGAACTCGGAACCAAGCCGAGGACGGCGGCGCGACAACTGTCGAGCTTCAGGCGCTATTTCGCTTACCTGCGGCGGGAGAAGTTCATCAAGTCGGATCCGACGAAATTCCTTGAGACACCGCGGATCGGCGTAGACCTGCCCACCACGCTGACCGAAGCGGAAGTGGACCTCCTCCTCGCCACGCCGGACACCTCGAAACACCTGGGTTACCGGGATCGGGCGCTGCTGGAAGTGCTGTACTCGGCCGGACTGCGCGTCTCAGAACTGGTTTCGCTGAAGGTCCACCAGGTGAACCTCGCCAGCGGATCGATCCGGGTCATCGGGAAAGGCGACCGGGAACGCCTGATCCCCCTCGGCGAAGAGGCAGTACGGTGGATCTCGTCCTATATCGCGACCACCCGGAACGTCCTGTTGGCCGGGAAGCGGTCCGATTACGTCTTCCCGAGCCACCGGAATTCCCACATCACGCGACAGGCCTGCTGGCAGCTGATCCGTCGATATTCGACGATTGCCGGAATTTCGAAACCGCTTTCACCGCACACGCTCCGGCATGCCTTTGCCACGCATCTCGTGAACCGGGGTGCGAATCTGCGGGCGGTGCAGCTGTTGCTGGGACACAGCTGCCTGTCGACCACGCAGATCTACACGCACGTGGCGAAAGAAAGGCTCAAGGCCTTGCATGAGGCCCACCACCCTCGCGCAGGGGCCTGATTCCCTTCACGCAGGCAGAGGGCTCAGGCCGACTGCGCCTCCGGCGAAGCAACGGCGTCCTTCACGAACTGACCCTGGCTGTCGAGTTCGGCAAAGAGTCCGCCCTGGCGCACGAGCTCGTCGTAGCGACCCTGCTCGACGAGCTCGCCATCCTTCATCACGAGGATGAGGTCTGCGTTGCGCACGGTCGTCAGGCGGTGCGCGATGACAAAGGTGGTGCGCCCCTCGCAAAGCTGCGTGAGCGCTGACTGGATGCGGGCCTCGGTCGCGTTGTCGAGCGCGCTCGTGGCTTCATCGAGGATCAGGATGGGCGCGTCCTTCAACATCGCGCGCGCGATGGCCAGCCGCTGGCGTTCGCCACCTGACAACGAACGACCGCGCTCGGCCACCAGCGTGCGATAGCCGTCGGGCTTCACGACGATGAAGTCGTGCGCCTCGGCGGCTCGCGCCACTTCCTCGAGCTGCTCCGGCGGCGCTTCAGGGTTACCGATACGCAGGTTGTCCGCGATGGAGCGGTAGAACAAGCCTGCATCCTGGAACACGACAGCGATGTTCTGGCGCAGTGAATTCACGTCGACGCCGCGGATGTCGATGCCATCCACCGTGATGCGTCCGCCGGTCGGGTCGTAACCGCGATACAGCAGCGACAGGGCCGTCGTCTTGCCCGCACCGGTGGGGCCCACCAGCGCCACGGTCGCACCGGCCGGCGCGACGAAGCTCAGGTCCTTGATGGCTGCCTTCGCGGCGTCGTAACCAAAGCTCACGTTCTCGAAGCGCACCTCACCCCGGATGTCCGCCGGCAGCGACGGCAGGCCTTTGATGCTGGCCGGTCCTGGCCTTGAATCCAGCACCGAGAAGAAGGCCGCCAGGGACGGCGTCTGGAAGAACAGGCCCGAAATAAAGTTGGCAAGCTGCTCGAGGCGACCGACCAGCAGCGTCGCGAAGCCGACGAAGCTCACGATGCTGCCGACGCTGACTTCGCCGCGGCTGTTCAGCGCAGTGCCCAGCGCGAAGATGGCCACGATGGTCAACGTGCTTGCCGCACGCGTGGCGACCGACAGCCAGGCCCAGCCGCGTAGCACCGGATATTGCGCGGCCAGCACGCGCTTCATCATGTCGCGGATCGCGGAAACTTCCGCGGCGACACGCGTGAAACTCTGCACGACCAGCACATTGCCCAGCACGTCGCCGGCACGCTCGGAGATCTCGCTGTGCAGCTCCTCGACTTCGCTTTGCCGACGACTGGTGCTGCGGATCGCGATGGAGTTGAAGACAGCGAAACTCACCATCAGCACGATCATCAAAAGTGCGAGCTTCCAGTTCATGCGCCAGGCCAAAGGCAGCATCACGAAGACGGCGAGCACGGTGGACAGGTGCTCGCGGAAAAAGCCGAGCCAGATCCCGAACAGGCTGCTCGCGCCGTTGTGCAGGACGCGCAGCAGGCGGCCCGTGTGGTGGTCGCCATGGAAGCCCAGCGGCAGGGCGATGGAATGTTCGAAGAACTGCGCCATCACCGCGAGTCGGCGACGGTGCGCAAGCCGGTCGGCATGCAGCGACACCCAAACGCTCGCTGCGACGCCGGCGAAGCCGACACCCGCCCAGAGTTCGATGTAGTGCCAGGTCTTGTCGTGGCTGTTGCTGGACAGCGCGTCGACGACGCGCCCGAAAAGCCAAGGCTCGAGGAAGAACACGCCAGCGATGGCCAGATTGCCGAGGGCCAGCACGATCGCGAGGCCTCTCTCGGGGTCCAGCAACCCCAGCACACGCAGATAGGTCTTCAGGATGTCCATGCACCTGATCCTAGCGTGCCAGCGCCCCCGGACAACCCGGGGAACATCCCTACTTCTCGACGAACGCGCGCTCGATGACGTAATCACCGGGCTCGCCGACGCGCGGCGAGATCGCAAAGCCGCGCTGGTCGAGCAGGTCCGACAGGTCCTTCAACATCGGCGCACTGCCGCAGATCATGAAACGGTCGTGGGCAGGATCGATCGGCGGCAGTCCCGCCCGCTTGGCCAGCTCGCCGTTGGCCAGCAGGTCGGTGAGCCGACCCTGGTTCTCGAAATCCTCGCGCGTGACGGTCGGGAAATAGATCAGCTTCTCGCGCACCAGGTCACCGAGCCATTCCTGTTCGCGCAGGTGCGAAGTGATGAAGTCGCGATAGGCCAGGTCGCTCACGCGGCGCACGCCGTGCGTGACGACGATCTTGTCGAAGCGCTCGTAGGATTCCGGATCCTGGATGATGCTCATGAAGGGCGCGAGGCCCGTGCCCGATGACAGCAGATACAGGTGCTTGCCCGGCTTCAGGTCATGGACCAGCAGCGTGCCCGTGGGCTTGCGGCTGACGAGCACGGTGTCGCCAACCTTGAGGTGCTGCAGCCGGGACGTCAGCGGTCCGTTCTGCACCTTGATGCTGAAGAACTCCAGATGCTCTTCCCAGCTCGGGCTCGCGATCGAATACGCACGCAGCAAGGGGCGCCCATCGACTTCCAGGCCCAGCATCACGAAATGGCCGCTCTCGAAGCGGAAGCCCGGATCGCGCGTGGTACGGAACGAAAACAGACTGTCGTTCCAGTGGTGGACTTGGGTAACCGTTTCGGTCGCGATTGCAGCCATGGGAGGTCAGGCCTGTCGGCATCGGAAAAAGGGGATCGAATCCTGCCGGGGCAGCTTATTCAAAGGGGTTCTATCACCATGCCGAGTGCGCATCGGTTGCTGCGGCACCCATTGCATCGACAGTCGCCCGAGACAGGCTAGAGTCGACCGATGACGGGGGAAATCGAGTTCGTCTGGCCGACGATACGGCCGGTGGAGACCGGCGCGGTATGGCGCTGGCTCGCGGCTGGCTGGAAGGACCTGAAGGCTGCACCGGTTGCCGGGCTGTTCTATGGCGCCGTGCTGGCTGTCATGGGCGAGCTGCTGCTGCGCCATGCCAGCGGCGCGATCGGCATCGCGCTGATGACCGGCTTCCTGCTGGTCGGCCCCTTTCTCGCGCTCGGGCTCTATGACGTGAGCCGTCGCCTCGAAGCCGGAGAACGCCCCCGCCTCGTGCCGACCCTTGCGGCCTGGCGGGCGAACTTCCCTGCCGTCAGTTTTTATGCGGTAGCGCTGACGCTGCTGCTTGCCGCCTGGATCCGCATCTCGGTGGTGGTCGTCGCCGTCTGCTTTCCGGAAGGCCAGATCGACTGGCAATCGCCGACGGTCTGGACCTTCGCGGCGATCTACACGGCGGTGGGCTCGGGGCTCGCCCTGTTCGTCTTTGCGACGACCTCGCTGTCGCTGCCGCTGCTGCTCGACCGGCGCGACATGGACACGATCAGCGCCGCGATCACGAGCTTCAATGCGCTGCGCCACAACCTCAAGCCCCTGCTCGGCTTCGGTGCGCTCATCGTCGTGCTGACGGCTTTCGGCTTCGCCACGCACGGCCTGGGCCTGGTCATTGCGATGCCGCTGATCGGGCACATGACCTGGCACGCCTACCGGGAGACGCTGCGGGCATAATGCCGCGCATGTCCACCCGGCAACCCACGTTCTACGTCCCGCATGGCGGCGGCCCCTGCTTCTTCATGGATGACCCGCAGGGCACCTGGACCGGCATGGCGCGTTTCCTTCGAGAACTGCCCGCGCAGTTGCCCGAGCGACCCAAGGCGATCCTCATCGTGTCCGGCCACTGGGAAACCCGCGGTGGTTTTGCGCTGACCTCGCAGGCCCGGCCGCCCCTGGTCTACGACTATTACGGCTTTCCGCCGCACACCTACCAGCTGCGCTATGACGCGCCCGGCGCACCGGAGCTTGCTGCGCGCACGCGCGATCTGCTGGCTGCGGCCGGTTTCCCCGCAGCGCTTGATGCGGAGCGCGGGCTCGACCATGGCGTGTTCGTGCCGCTGAAGGTCGTGTATCCGGAAGCGGACGTTCCGGTGGTCGAACTGTCGCTCGAACGCAGCCTCGATCCGGCCCAGCATCTGGCGGTCGGCCGCGCGCTAGCGCCGCTGCGTGACGAGGGCGTGCTGCTCATCGGCGCAGGCATGAGCTTCCACAACCTGCGCGCCCTGGGGGATCCGCGCGCGCAGACGCCGTCGATCGCCTTCGACGACTGGCTCGGCAAGGCCATCGCCCTGCCAGCCGCGGACCGTGCCAGCGCCCTACAGGCCTGGGAATCGGCGCCCGCCGCGCGCATCTGCCATCCCCGCGAAGAACACCTGATGCCGCTGATGGTGGCAGCAGGCGCCGCGGAGGGCGCAGGGCAGCGCGTTTACCGCGAGCTCGTGCTGCAGGTCGCCGTTTCCGGTTACCGTTTCGACTGAACACAGAAAACTGGAGGGGGGTTCCATGTCCATCGCTTTCCGTCTGATGGCTGCGCTCGCGGTGTCGACGCTGGGCCTGTTTGCTGTGCAACCCGCAGCCGCCGCATCGACAGGTTCCTGCAACCGCGCCTGTCTGGAAGGGTTCGTCGAACGCTATCTCGACGCGGTCACGGAGAACCGACCTGACAAGGTGCCGCTGGCGACCGGCGTGCGCTTCACGGAAGACGGCCAGCAGCTCGTGATCGGTGATGGGCTCTGGAACTCGATGCGTGCGAAGGGCAGCTATCGCCTGTTCGTGACCGACGTGCCTGCCGGGCAGGTCGTGGTGCTCGCAACGATCGAGGAAGACCATCGTGAAGCTGGCAAGAGCACGGGCGCCCTGCTGGCCCTGCGACTGAAGGTGAAGAACCTGCAGATCAGCGAGATCGAGCAGATGGTCGTACGCGATGACAAGGCGGCAGCCCGTGTGAGCGCGCTGACGCCGCATCCGCTGTACCTGCAGGCCGTGCCGGAGGCCGAGCGCATGTCGCGCGCGGACCTGATCGCAACGGGCAACAAGTACTTCACGGGCATGCAGCAGAACGACGGCAAGGGTGACTATCCCTTCGCCGCGGACTGCAATCGGCTGGAGAACGGCATGCAGTCGACGAACGCGCCGACGCCCGAAGGCCAGACGCGCCCGGACCCGAAAACATCGCTGACCTATTCGGCGCAGTGGAGCTGCATGGAGCAGTTCAAGTCGGGTCTGCTGCACTTCGTGAACCGCATCCGCGACCGGCGCTTCGTGGCCGTGGACCAGGAACGCGGCATCGTCTTCGCATTCGGATTCTTCGATCATTCGGCGGGCGCGACGCGCACCTTCAAGGCTGCGGACGGCCGCACCGTCACGTCAGGTCCCGTACAGCCCTGGACCTGGGAAATCGCCGAACTGTTCAAGATCGAGAAAGGACAGATCCGCAAGATCGATGCCTTCCTGCAGCGCTCGCCCTACGGCATGAACTCCGGCTGGAGCACCTGGTCGCAGGGGCTGTCCGACGTCGCGCGCGACGTCACGATGGAGTGACGCTTGCGCTTCGGCTTCACCCACCAGTACGCGACGCTGCCGGACCGGTTCCAGACGGCACACGCACCCGCGCGCGCACCGGATCCACGCTGCGTCGTGTTCAACCGGCCGGTGGCGGCCTTGCTGGGCCTGGACGTGGATGCCGTCGAACGCGATGCCGCCGCGCTCTTCTCGGGCAACCAGCTGCCCGAGGATGCCCGCCCCATTGCGACAGCCTATGCCGGCCATCAGTTCGGCCAGCTCTCCCCGCGGCTCGGTGATGGCCGTGCGTTGCTGCTGGGCGAGATCCGCTGCCCGGATGGCCTGCAGCGCGACCTGCAGTTCAAGGGATCGGGCCGCACGCCCTTTTCGCGCGGCGGCGATGGCTTCGCCGCGCTGGGCCCGATGCTGCGTGAATACCTGATCAGCGAAGCGATGCACGCGCTAGGCATCCCGACGACGCGCTCGCTCGCCGTGGTGACGACAGGGGCTCGCGTGCAGCGCGAGAGCGACTTGCCGGGCGCGGTGCTCACACGCGTGGCCGCGAGCCACATCCGCGTGGGCAGCTTCGAATACTTCAGCGCCCGCGGCGACGTGGAAGGCCTGCGCCTGCTGCTGGACCTGGTCATTGCGCGCCATGACCCGCAGGCGCTCGACGCGGAGATTCCGGCGCTGGCCGTGCTGGAGGCCGTCGCCGAGCGACAGGCACGACTCATCGCCCAGTGGATGCAGGTCGGCTTCATCCACGGCGTGATGAACACGGACAACATGTCGATCCCGGGCGAGACGATCGATTACGGACCCTGCGCGTTCATGGATGAATTCGATCCGCGCACGGTGTTCAGTTCGATCGATCGGCAGGGCCGCTATGCCTATTCGAACCAGCCCGTCATCGCGCAGTGGAACCTCGCGCGACTCGCTGAAGCGCTGCTGCCGCTGATCGATGCGGACGCCGACAGCGCCGTGACCAAGGCACTCACGGTGATCGAGCCCTTCATCGATCGTTTCGACACGCATTACCTGTCGGGCTTGCGCGCCCGCATCGGCCTGGCTTCGGAAGAAGCCGGTGACCGCGACCTCATCAAGGCACTGCTGGACCTGTTGCGCGACGCGCGCGCGGACCACACGCTGTCGTTCAGGGAGTTGTCCGATGCCGCGGAAGGCGCGGCTGCCGAGGCGCCGCTGCGGACACGACTTGCCGCCGCACCGGGTATCGACGATTGGTTGGCCGCCTGGCGTTCACGGCTGTCGCGGGACCCGCAGTCACCGGGTGAAAGGGCCGCTGCGATGCGGCGCGTGAATCCGGCCTATATCCCCCGCAACCATCGCGTGGAGGCCGCGCTGGCCGCAGCCTCAGATGAGAGCGACTTCGAGCCCTTCAAACGCCTGCTGTCCATCGTGCAACAGCCGTTCGATGACCAAGCGGAGCATGCGGCATACCGCGAGCCGCCACGGCCGTCGGAGCGCGTGCTGCAGACCTTCTGCGGCACTTGAGGCGATCGCCCGGGCGGGTCAGGTCTTCAGGGCGGCATCGATCCCGGTCGTCAGCGCGGCGATCCCATCGGGTTTCTCGAGCACGGCACGCACGCCGACCTGCTTGGCCGTGTGGGTCAGGGCATCGGTCACGTAACCGGATATCAGCAGCACGGGCATTCCGGCACGGATCTTCAGCACTTCCCGAGCCACGTCCAGTCCCGACATGCCCGGCATGTTGTAGTCCGTGACGAAGACATCCAAAGCCAGCGGGTCCGCCTCGATATGGCGCAAGGCTTCATCCTGGTCGCTGAATGAAGTGACCTGATGGCCCAGTCGCTGCAACGAACGGGTGATCAGCATCACCAGCGCTTCATCATCATCCAGGTACACGATCCGCGTGGAACCCAATGACATCTCCGACTCCTCAGCGCCCACCTGTCCGGGCGGCCTTTGCCGGGGCACCGCCCGGATCCTTGCAGCGATAGGGCGAATAGGACACCTCGGCGGGGAATACGACATCCTCGCCCCGCCAGCGATCGGCAAAGAAATCAGGGTCCGCTGCTTCGTAGCGACGGGTCAGGCGTGTGCCGGATGCATCCAGTTCGAATCGCTCGACGACCTTGAGGCCGCTGCCATGCAGCACGCGCGCATCAGCATTGAGGACACCGGGCAGGAAACCACTCGTCTCGACGACCAGCACGTCCCCGTCCCATCGGCCCACGGAATAGCCTGCGCGGGTCGCTGCGCCGCGGGGCGGCGCCTTGCCATCGAGGTGGATCACGCGGGGCAGGTCCATGTGGCCATAGTTCATCGTGACCCGGTCAGGCGTCTGCGTGATGCGGTTCACCACGCTGTCGAAAGTCCAGTCGAAGAGGATGTTCGTCGGCTCGCAGCGCAGGCGCGGGTTGTCACGCGAGGCCGGATCGAAGCGCTGCAGGGCCTTGCGCCCGGCTTCCGTCAGCGTCACCGGGATGGGCCGGTCCCAGGCCGCCTTGATCGGATCGGCCGCCAGGGATTCCGGCGTGCCTCGGGCGCCGGGGAAGGCGCGCTGACCGGCCGGCACCTCGCCGGGCTTCAGGGTCCGCGCCTCGGTCAGTGACACGAGGGTCCCGTTCTGCCCGCGCGGGTCCGTCATCACCCGCTGCTCGGCGGCCCAGTCACCGGCGAGGTTCGGGTGGCCGTCCGCCGTCCGCAGGGCGCGGCGCGAAACCGACGCTGCGCCGGAGGCGGCCGCCAGTTGGCGCTGGCCATAACGGTCCATGCTGCTGCCATCTGCGAAACGGATGGTGGACAGATAGCACTGATGGGCTTTGAAACGCTCCGGCGAGCCCGTCACGGTGACGGCCAATCCCGCCTTGAACAGCTCCGGCGTCCAGCCGGAACGCCGCAGCGAGCTCGCGGATCGCATCTCGCAGCGCCAGGCGCCCACGGTGCCGTCAGGGCCTTTCGCCTCGAGCTTGAGCCAGGCGTGCGGGTTCACGAGCTCGACGCCGGTCAGCGTGCCGGTGAGCGTGATGTCCTTGTTGAGGTCCCAGTTCGAGACGCCGTGGTGCGCGGGCGCCGGCATCGCCGCGAGCGCCAGCAACGCCCCGGACACGAAAAGGACTGACCACTGCTTCATGCCCCATCCCTGCCGGTTTCGTTCCGGCAAATAAAAAAGGCCGCCTGATTGCTCAGGCGGCCTTGTATCACGCGGCGGTGCCCCGTGACGAGGCTACGTCAGAACTCGTAGCGCGCCGTCAGGCGGATCGAACGCGGCGGCTGGTAGCCGGTCGGGCTCAGGTAGTTGTTGTTGAGCTCGTTGGCCAGGCCGTCCGTCGTTGCACGCGAGTAGTCACGCTGCTCGTACACGCTGATCGGCTTGCGGTTGTTCATCAGGTTGAAGATGTCCGCCTGCACCGTGAACTTGCCTGCCTTCAGATCGTCACGCACGTAGGCAATCTGAGTGTCCAGCTGCGTGGTGAACGGGGTGCGACCCGCGTTGCCACGCTGGCCGAGCACCGTCTTGCCGTTCGCGTCCGAGCAGTAGTACGACGAGGCCGTGCTGTAGTTGCCCGAGCCGGCGTAGTCGAACACGGTCGGCGGCACGTAGCCGATGCAGCTGGCCGGACGACCTGACGAGGCCACCAGGTTGAAGCCGGCACGGAAGTGCTCGGCGATCTGGTAGTTGCCGAAGACCTTGAACACATGCGTGCGGTCGTTCGGCAGGTTGCCGTAGGCACCATCCGAGAACGACGCAAAGTCGAAGTCCTGCGACAGGCCGGCATCCAGCTGGTGGATGGTCGACTGGCCGTAGCCTTCCGCCGTACCGCGGTTCTTCGAGTAGACGTACGAGGCCTTGAGGCCCCACTTGCCGTCGAAGGGCTTCTCGGCCGTCAGCTCGAGCGCCTGGTAAGTGCGCTCATACTTCGCGAGCTTCAGGAACGAGGCCGGCACGGTCTGCACGACCAGCTTGCCATCGTTGTTGATGTCCATCGCGACGTTGACGTCACGGCCCGGATTCACGAGCACGCACTGCGCCAGCGAGTGCGGATCGAAGTTCGTGTAGTTCTTCGACGCGGCATACCGCTCGAACGCGGTGGTGTCGCAGAAGTCGTCCATGCCGTCGTTGATCTTGCGATAGATCAGCTTGGCACCGACGATCCAGCGGCTCTCCAGCTTGTGCTGGATGCCGAGGATGAACTCGTCCTGGTTCATCGGGGCGAGCTTCGTGTCGGCGATGGTGGCCGAGTTCGGGATCGCCGTCGACAGGTCCTGCGGCACGCCGATCGGCGCGCTGATGCCGGTCGGAGCCTGGGTACGGGCGTCGCGGCCCGTATAGGTGAAGTAGTTCTGCGTGTAGATCACACCCTGCGTCGAACGGATGTTCGCATCCGAGGACACCGGGATGTAATAGCGGCCCGCGTTGCCGTAGATCTTCGTCGTGCGATCGCTGGACGCATCGAACGAGAAGCCGAGGCGCGGCGCGATGAGGTTGTCCGCCTTCACGAACGTCTCGCCGGCGCTGTTCTTGTTGTCGAAGGATTCGCCGCGGAGGCCGCCGTAGAAGAACAGGCGGTCGTTGAACTTCCAGCTGTCCTCGACGTACCAGGCATCGTTCTTGACGCCGTAAATACCCGACGTCGCGGAGTAGATGCGGTCACGGACATAGCCGGCACCCGGCGTGTAGCCGGCAACGCCGTTGATCTTGCCGCTGGCCGGCACGACGTAGTAGCGGTAGTAGTGGCCGCCCGTGTACGTGGAACCGCCGGCCGCCGCCGACTCGAACTTCTGCGCGTCGAGACCGCCGCGGATCGTGTGCGCGCCGAGCTTGTACTCGAGGTCGACACGGTAGGCCTTGCGAACGTCCTGGTCAGGACCCTGCGTGTAATCCTTCGCCCCGACGCCCGGGAAGGGGCCGGTCCAGCAACCGATCTCGGAGGTATTCACTTCCAGGACGACCGGGCAATCCAGGCCGTTGGCGCGCGCGCCCTTGATCGGGTCACCCGTCAGGTCAGTCACGCGACCACCCAGCAGCGAGACCGTGAAATTGTCGGTGATCGCGCCGGTGTACTTGGCGATCGCGACGGTGCCGCCCGTGTGGTAGTAGCTCGCCGCACCCTGCCCATCATGCGTCGTGCTGTAGTCCTTCGAGTTCTGGTAATCCAGGATGTCGTGGCGGGACTTGTTGTAGATGCCAGTCGCCTCGAAGGTGTGGCCTTCGGCGATATTGAGGTCGATCTTCAACAGGCCCGACGGCGTCGTCTCGGAGTAGACGTGGCTCTGGTCCAGACCAAACGTCTCGGAAGTATTGTTCGGCTTGTTGATCAGGCCGAAGACGAACAGGCGATCCTTGATGACCGGGCCGCCCAGATAGGCGGTGTAGTCCTTCTCATCAAGCGTATTGAACTTGTTGAAGACGAAGTAGTTGCCCGCATTTTCAGGCTGCTTGTCGATCGTCGCATGACCCTGCGTGCGGAAGTTCGAGGGCTGGACGGAAATCGTCGCGCCGCCCTTCCACTCGTTCGTGCCGCGCTTGGTGGCCATGCTGATCACGCCGCCCAGCGAACGGCCGTACTCGGCGCCGTAACCACCGGACTTCACCTGTTCCTGCGCGATCGCCTCGAAAGGCAGGTTCGCGTAGGAGTCGAAGTTGCGGATGTTGGTGACGTCGAAGCCGTTGATGTAGAACCCGTTCTCGAGGACCGACGAACCGGCGAAGGACGGGTTGTTGCCCAGGCCCGCGTCACCCTTGACGACGGTCGGCGCCAGCAGCGCGACGGCCGTGACGTCCAGCGCAACCGGCAGGGACTGCACTTCGGACTGCGTGAAGGCAACTGTCGCCTCGGTGCTGGCGAAGTCGATGCGACCTGCGCGGCCCGTCGAAATGTCGACCGTCTGCAGCGATTCGGCCTTTTCGACGTAGGTGCCGGTGCCGATCGTCACGAAGACGTCGACGTTGTCGCCGTCAACCTTGACCAGGTACTTGCCCGGCGACAGGCGCGAGACCTGGTAGTTGCCGGAGCTGTCGACAGTTACCGTACGCGAGGCACCGGTGTCCGGGCTGGACACGACGACCTGGCTGCCCGGCTTGGCCTTGCCATACAGAGAGCCTTCAGCGGTCTGGGCATAGACGGACATGGAGCCGGCCGTCAGCGCAACGGCCGACAGCATGATGGGAACAATGATATTGCGGCGACGAGACATGTGGCGCGAGCCTCCCTACGGATGGAAGAACGGACGTGCGATTCGGGCGCGAAAGAAAAGACAAAAAGCTGTCTTATTCATGTAGTTAGGGTATCGACGCCATGACAGTCTGCTTACAAACAAGGGCCGGAATGGCAGATGACCGTCTTATCTATTTATTTTTATAAGAATTTTTTG
>CANGMU010000003.1 GCA_947454665.1 Pseudomonadota bacterium
CAGTTCCATGCTCGCTCTCCGTTCTTGAGGGGACGGGCACTAAAGTACTGCTGGCCGAGGATCCTGAAAAAGCAGAATATAAATTCACCATCGACAGGAAAAACCTGATGAATGCCGGGCGACCGCTGAACCTCAAGCACCTGCGCTATTTCGCCGAGATCGCCCGCCGCGGTTCGGTGGTCGCCGCAGCCCGCGCGCTGCATGTCGCGCCGCAGACGATCAGCAGCCAGCTGCGCATGCTGGAGGAGTCGGTGGCTCAGCCCCTGTTCGAACGGACCGGGCGGCGGCTCAAGCTCACGTCCGCAGGCGAGACCGCGCTCGACTATGCGAACGCGATCTTTGCGCTCGGGGATGAGCTCGGTGCGGTGCTGCATGGCTCGATCAAGGCGCGCAACCAGCTCTTGCGCGTGGGCATCGCGGAAAGCGTGCCGAAGTTGTTGTCGGTGCGCCTGCTGCAAGGCCTCGTTGAGCGACATGCCGACACGCTGGAACTGCATTGTCAGGAAGGTACGTTCGTCGAGTTGCTGGGTAAATTGGCTGCAGGCGAGCTCGATGTCCTGCTGGGCGATGCGCCCGTACCCACGAACCTCGCGCGCACGTTGCAGGCTCGCGCGCTCACGGATTCAGGCATTAGCTTCCTGGCCATGCGCCGGCTTGCAGCGCGTCTGGCGCGGAAGTTTCCAGCGAGCCTCGAGGGTGTGGCCTATGTCGCCGGCTCGGCGCCTTCGTCCCTGCAGACGCAGGCGATCGAAGCCTGGTTCGCCCGCGAGGGCGTTCGGCCGCGCATCGCGGGGCGCATCGATGACAGCGCCTTGTTGAAGGGCTTCGCGCAGTGCGGGCTGGGCTTGATCGCCGTGCCGACCTCGATCGAACGGGAAGTCATCGACCACTATGGATTGGGCGTGGTCGGCCGCACCGAGGCCGTGCGGCAGCAGGTGTTCCTTATCCGGGCCCGGAGTCGGCGACCGCATCCGCTGGTCGCCGAACTGGAGTCGAGCCCGGACTGACGTCGGTCAGGAGATGTAGCCGCGCTCGCCGTGCTCGGCGAGATCCAGACCTTCCGACTCGCCTTCTTCGCCCACGCGCAGACCCAGCGTTGCATCCAGCACCTTCAGCAGCAGCCAGGTGATACCGCCGCACCACGCAGCCGTGGCGGCGATGCCCAGGGCCTGCACGCCCAGCTGGCTGACCATGTCCTGCTGCACGGTGAAGCCGGTGCCGCCCAGCGCCGTCGCCGCGAACACGCCGGTGAGCAGCGTGCCCACGATGCCACCGACGCCATGCACCGGCGAGACGTCCAGCGAATCGTCGATGTGCAGCACGCGCTTGAGCAACTGCGTGGCGAAGTAGCAGACGACGCCGGCGCTGAGGCCGATGGCCACGGCACCGAGCGGGCCCACGAACCCGGAGGCCGGGGTGATCGTGCCGAGGCCGGCGACGACGCCGGTCATCAGGCCGAGCATGCTGGGCTTGCCATACTGGCGCCATTCGATGAGCGTCCAGGCGGTGGCGCCCGCGCAGGCACCGAGGTGCGTGCAGAGGATCGCCATGCCGGCGGTGCCGTTGGCGGCGAGCGCGCTGCCGCCGTTGAAGCCGAACCAGCCGACCCACAGCATGCCGGCGCCCATCGCGACGACGGGCAGGTTGTGCGGGGGCATCGGCACCTGCGGGAAGCCGCGGCGATTGCCGATCACCTTCGCGCAGACCAGTGCAGCCATGCCGGCATTCACGTGCACGACGATGCCGCCGGCGAAGTCCATCACGCCGAGCTTGGCGAGCCAGCCGCCGCCCCAGATCCAGTGCGCCACCGGCACGTACACCAGCAGCAGCCACAGCGCGGAAAACCACAGGACGACGCTGAACCGCGTGCGTTCGGCGTAACCGCCGATCACCAGCGCCGGCGTGATGATCGCGAAGGTCATCTGGAACATCACGAAGACCGGCTCGGGCAGCGTGCCCACCAGACTGTTCGGCGTGACGTTCAGCAGCAGCGCGCGGTCGAGGCTGCCGATCAGGCTGTTCAGGCCGCCGCCATCGCCAAAGGCGAGGCCGTAGCCGCAGAGCAGCCACAGCAGGGAGGCGATGCAGGTGATCGCAAAGCACTGGATCAGGATCGACAGCACGTTCTTGCTGCGCACCAGGCCGCCATAAAACAGGGCAAGGCCCGGCAGCGTCATGAACAGGACAAGCGCCGAGGCGCAGATGATCCAGGCCGTGTCGGCCGCGTTTGCAGTCATGGGAAGTCCCCTAACGTCTCGTTATGGTGCGGCATTCTGCACCAGCCAGCGCCATGCACAAGATGGGGCAAGCGGTTGATTACGCACGAAAACAGGGCGCCGAGAACAACGACGCACCATAATCAGGCAGGCCTGTTCGTACTAGACTGATCAAGCTATGCAGCGCGCTACCGCGACATCTCGTCCGCGCTTCGCGGAACTGTTCATGCCGAAGTTCTTCACGGTGCTGAAGGAAGGCTATGGCGCGGCCGCGTTTCGTGCGGATTCGCTGAGCGGCCTCACCGTCGCGATCGTCGCGCTGCCGCTGTCGATGGCCATCGCGATCGCTTCCGGGGTGACGCCGGACCGTGGGCTGTATACCGCCATCATCGGCGGCTTCCTGGTCTCGCTGCTCGGTGGAAGCCGCTTCCAGATTGGCGGACCGGCCGGCGCGTTCATCGTGCTCGTGGCCGGTACGGTCGCGACGCAGGGCGTCCAGGGCCTGCTGCTCGCGACCTTTCTTTCAGGGTTGATCCTGCTGCTTGCGGGTTTCCTGCGGCTCGGCACCTACATCAAATACATCCCCTATCCGGTGACCGTTGGCTTCACCGCGGGCATCGCGGCGATCATCTTCGCGAGCCAGTTGAAAGATTTTTTTGGTCTGCACCTTGCTGGTGCGGAGCCGGCCGGCTTCCTGCCGAAAATCGCCGCACTGGCTGCCGCCTTGCCCACTGCGAGTGCACCAGCGCTGTGCGTCGCGGTCCTGTCGATCGCGATCATCGTCGGGATACGCCGCTTCCGGCCAGGATGGCCGAATCTGTTGATTGCGGTCGTCACGGCGTCCGTCGTGGCGGCGCTCCTGCACCTGCCGGTTGAGACGATCGGCACGCGCTTCGGCGGCATCCCGCGCAGCCTGCCGCTGCCCCAGTGGCCGGACTTCTCCGACGCGCGCCTGCTCGTCGCGCTGCCGACCGCGCTCAGCTTCGCCCTGCTGGGCAGCATCGAAAGCCTGTTGTCGGCGGTTGTCGCGGACAGCATGAGCGGCCGCCGCCACCGTTCGAACTGCGAGCTCGTCGCGCAGGGCGTGGCCAACATGGGCTCGGCGCTCTTCGGCGGCTTCTGTGTCACCGGCACGATCGCGCGCACCGCGACCAACGTGCGCTCCGGGGCGCATGGGCCCGTCGCGGGCATGCTGCACGCGCTGTTCCTGCTGGCCTTCATGCTGCTGGCGGCGCCGCTCGCCGCCTACATACCGCTCGCTGCACTGGCCGGCCTGCTCATCACCGTGGCCTGGAACATGGCCGAGAAGCACGCCATCGCCAGCCTGCTGCGTGCCTCGCTGGGTGATGCCGTGGTGCTGCTGGCCACCTTCGGGCTGACGCTGCTGCGCGACCTGGCCGAGGGCATCGTCGTGGGTTTCGCGCTGGCGGCACTGCTGTTCGTGCATCGCATGTCGCAGGCCATCGACGTGCAGGCGGGCCTGCCCGCGGGCCAGGACGATGAAGCCGATGCGCCGCGTGATGCGCAGCACGGGGGCTATGCCGGTGGCACCGCCGACCGGGACATCATCGTGCACCGGATTTCCGGTGCCTTCTTCTTCGGGGCCGCGGCCACGGTGGCAGCGGCGCTGGATCGCATCGCCGTGCAACCCCGCGCGCAGGTGATCGATTTCTCAGCCGTGCCGGTGATCGACTCTACGGCGGCGGTGACGATCGAAGGCTTCGTGCGCAAGGCGCGGCGGCAGCGGGTCGAGGTCTATCTCACGGGAGCCGGTGTTGCCGTGCGCCGCGAGCTGCTGGCGCAGGGGCTGCGAGAGCCGATCGTCCGCTATCGCGACAGCGTGGCAACGGCCCTCGCCGAAGCCAGGGCGTCCCGCGTCGACTAGTCCCTGGGCTGCTGCCGCAGGCGCTCCCAGATGCGACGGACCTGCGAGCCCGCGGCGCTGTGGCCACCGAGCGCGAGCAGGGCGTCTTCTTCGGCGTACTGTCCTGCCGCGACGAGCATCGACAGCGCGGCGGCCATGCGACCGAAGCGCAGCGACTGCCCCAGTCCGGAGAGGCCCGTCGTGTTGCCGTCGACCAGCTGCTCGTTCAGCGCGTCGCCGATGCGTTCCGACAGGCCCCAGCTCGCGGCGATGCGCTGCGCCGTGGGGCCCGCCCAGCTGTCGAGGATGGCGACGGTCACGCCCGCATCCGGTGGCGTGCCGGGCCGCGCGGCATATTCATCGAGCACGACGCTCAGCGCGACGATCGTGCCGAGCCCCAGCACCAGCGCGAGCAGCTGCGCGGCAAAGGGATCCGTCCGGCCGATCTGCGCCGCATGGGCCTCGGCCGCAGCGGCGGAATACAGCGTGTGTTCCCAAATCAGCTCGGGCACGCGCGAAAACACGCCGCGCACTTCGAGCACCGGCTGGAACAGCGCAGCCGCGACGATGGCGCGCATGCCATCGATGCCGATCACCACCATCGCCCGATCGATCGACTCAATCGCGCGCCCGTTCACCCGGTAGAGCGGCGAGTTCGCGACGCGCAGCAGGTTGCCGGTCAGCGCCGGATCCTGGCCGATGATCTGCGCCATCTCGCGCAGCGTGGCGCTGTCGTTGTTAATCGCCTCCAGCAGCTGCGGCAGCAAGGTGGGCCGGCGCGGCGTATAGCGCGGGCGCGATTCGATCGTGCGCAGCGTCTCGGTTGCCGCAGCGACGACGGCCGACTGGACGGCATGTCCGCCGGCCGGCACGCGGCTCGGTTCATCCAGCGGTGCGCCGTCGAAGGCGAGCGAATACAACTGTCGCTGGATCTCTCGCGCACCCGGACCGAACACCGGCGCCTGCGCATCAGTCAGGGTCGTGGCGACGTCGATGACGAGGGCGGGTCCCGGCGCGGAGTGCGGCACCCCGCGCGGGACGTCGAGCTCCGCCGCGCGGGCCTTGCGACGGTTCACCACCGCCATGACGGCGATCGTTATCGCTGCGGCACCGCCGAGTGCGACGAGCTGGCTGAAGCCGCTCAATCGCCGACCCGCGTCACGAGCGGCTCTACTTCCGCGCGGCGCAGCTGGTCACGGATGCGGTTCAGCTGGTCCAGGTTGTCGATCGGACCGATGCGGATGCGATGCCAGACGTCATCGTCCACGGAGACGCGCTGGACGGCCGACGTGATGCCGAGCTTCGCGAACTTGGCACGCGCTCGTTCCGCATCATCGACGGTGCGGAAGGAACCGGCCTGCAGCACATAGGTGCCGGGCTGGTCGATGCGTACCGTGGGCTGGTCCTGGCGCACGGCCTGGCCCTTCTCCGGCAACACCACTTCGAACTTCGGCAATCGGTCGTAGAAATCGTAATGGGTCGCGGGCGTCTCATCGGCCGTCGCGTCCTGCTTGGACTTCTGTCCGACCGCGGCTGCGGCCTCGCGGGCCACTGCCTTGGGCGAAGGCGTCTCGGCGGGAGGGCGGTGTTCCTTGACGTAGACCAGCATGGCCACCAGCAGCCCCGCACCCAATCCGATGGCGATATCACGCCAACGGCCTACGGCTTCCGAACGCCGCGCGAGCGGCGACTTGAAGTCGCGGGAGGTGAGCCGCTGGCCTGCCATGACTTACATCGTCTCCGGGGACGACACGCCCAGCAGGTGCAGGCCGTTGCGCACCACCTGTTGCGTGGCCATCACGAGTGCGAGGCGCGCATTGCGCATCGCATCGTCTTCGACGATGAACTGCTCGGCGTTGTAGTAGGTGTGGAAGGCGTTGGCGAGCTCGCGCAGGTAATGCACCAGCGTGTGCGGTGCGCGGTGCGTGCCGGCCAGGAGGATGATCTCCGGATAGCGCGCGAGCTGCGTCAGCAGCGCCGTTTCGTGCGGCGTGTTGAGCAGGCCGAGGTTGGCCATGCCGATGTTCGCGTCGTAGGCATGGCCCTTCGAGGCCAGCTGGCGCAGCACCGATGCGACGCGCGCGTGCGCGTACTGGATGTAATAGACCGGATTGTCGTTCGTGCGGGACTTCGCCAGCGTCATGTCGAAGTCGAGGTGCTGGTCGTTGCCACGCATGACGTAGAAGAAGCGGCAGGCGTCGTTGCCGACCTCGTTGCGCAGTTCGCGCAGCGTGATGAACTCACCGGAACGCGTGGACATCTGCGCCTTCTCGCCATCGCGGAAGAGCGTCACGAACTGCACCAGCAGCGCTTCCAGCGCCTCGCCCGGTTCGCCCATCGCCTCCAGGCCGGCGCGCACGCGCGCGACGTAGCCATGATGGTCGGAGCCCAGGATGTCTAGCAGCAGGTCGAAGCCGCGCTCGCGCTTCTCCAGGTGGTAGGCGATGTCGGACGCGAAATAGGTCTTCACGCCGTTCTCGCGCACGACCACGCGGTCCTTGTCGTCGCCGAAGGTCGTCGCGCGGAACCACAGCGCACCGTCCTTTTCGTAGACGTGGTTGTGTTGCGCGAGGCGCTGCAGCGCGCGGTCGATCGCGCCGTTGTCGGCCAGCGAACGCTCCGAATACCAGCGGTCGAAGGTGACGCCGAATTCCGCCAGGTCGTTCTCGATGTCGGAGAGGATGGCCTTCAGGCCCAGATCCAGCACGCTGCGGTAGGCCATCTCGCCGAGCAGCTGGCGTGCGCGCGCGATCACCGCATCGATGTAGGCGTCCTTGTCGCCGCCTTCCGGTTCATCCGGCGGCAGGTTGCCGAAGACCTCGCCGGCCGATCGCTGCAGCGTGTCACCGGCCATCTGCAGCAGCTCCGCGGCGATCTCGCGGATGTAATCGCCCTTGTAGCCGTTGGCCGGGAAGCGGAAGGTTTCGCCGCAGTCCTCGAGATAGCGCAGCCAGATGCTGGCAGCGAGGATCTCCATCTGCCGGCCGGCATCATTGATGTAGTACTCGCGATGCACCTGCCAGCCGTTCGCGGCCAACAGGTTCGCGACGCTCGCACCGAAGGCGCCATGGCGACCGTGGCCGACATGCAGCGGGCCCGTCGGGTTGGACGAGACGAATTCGACGAGTGCTTTCTTGTCGGCGCCGCTTGCGTTGCGGCCGAAGGCATCACCCAGTTCGTGGATCTGGCGCACGACCTGCGCCTGCGCGTCACCGGCGATGAAGAAATTGATGAAGCCCGCGCCGGCCACTTCCACGCGCACCACCTGCGGCGACTGCGGCAGGGCCTCGACGATAGCCTGCGCGAGATCGCGCGGCTTGAGCCCGGAAGCCTTCGCGAGGCGCATCGCGACGTTGGTCGCGAAATCGCCGTTGGCGGCATCGCGCGTGCGTTCGATGACGATCGACTTCAGGTCGACCTCTGCGGGCAGCAGCGTGCCGGCGAGACGGGTCAGGGCTTCGTGGAGCAGCTGCTCGAGCTCTTGCTTCAAGGCGGTCATCCATGTGGCGCTGCGCCGGTCACGGCGCGGCCCGCTAGTTTACCTGCTCGCCGGGATGGCTTCGCTAGAAGACCTCGAGTGGATCCACGTCCAGCGCCCAGCGCAGCCCACCCGGCGTGGGCAATTGCTCGACGCCGGGCAGCCAGCCGGCGAGGAAGCGTTGCAGCAGCGGGCGATCGCCGCTTTCGACGAGCAGCTGTGCATGGTGTCGGCCGGCCCGCCGCAGCATCGCCGCAGGCACCGGCCCCCGCAGCGCCACCCCGGCTGCGCCCTCGCCCAGCCGCCGGGCTGCCGTCAGGAAATCGATCGCGCCACCCGGCGACACACTCGAGGCCCGCAGCAGCGCCAGGCGTCCGTAGGGCGGCCAGCGCGCCGCCGCGCGTTCGGCCAGCGCCTGCTGCGCGAAGCCCCCATATCCTTCGGTCAGCAGCGCGGTCAGCAGCGGATGGTCCGGGAATTCGGTCTGGATCAGCACCTCGCCCGGCCGCGATGCGCGTCCCGCGCGCCCGGCCACCTGCACGATCGTCTGCGCGAGCCGTTCGGCGGCCCGGAAGTCGGTGCTGAACAGGCTCTGGTCCGCGTTCAGCACGCCGACCAGCGTGACGTCCGGGAAGTGGTGCCCCTTGGTGAGCATCTGCGTGCCGACGAGGATCCGCGCCTCACCCGACGTCACGCGGTCGATCGCGGCCTCCAGGTCATCCGGCTGGCGCACGCTGTCGCGGTCGAAGCGCGCGATCGGGTATTCCGGGAACAGCGTCTCCAGTGTTTCCTCGACGCGCTCGGTGCCATGACCCAGTGGCTTCACGTCATGGCCACAGCGCGGGCAACGCGGCAGCAGGCCGCTCTCGGCGCCGCAATGGTGGCAGGACAGTCGCTGCTCGCGCTGGTGCACGGTCATCCGCGCGTCGCAGTGCTCGCACTCCGCCGACCAGCCGCAACCCTTGCAGAGCAGCGTCGGGGCGTAACCGCGCCGGTTGATGAAGACCAGCACCTGGCCGCCCGCGTCCAGGTGGTGCTTCATTGTCATCGACAGCGGCGTCGACAGGCCCTTGCTCACCGGGTGCGCACGCAGGTCCACCAGCTTCATCGCGGGCGGTGCGGCTGCGCCAGCCCGCTGTGGCAGCGACAGCCGCGTCGTCTTGGCCAGCTGCACGTTGTGCAGCGATTCGAAGGAAGGCGTCGCCGAGCCCAGCAGCACCGGCACCTGCGCGCGCTGCGCGCGCACGATCGCGAGGTCCCGTGCGTGGTAGCGGAAGCCGCCTTCATGCTGCTTGAACGAGGCGTCATGCTCCTCGTCGACCACGATCAGCCCCAGGTCGGGCAGTGGCGCAAACACCGCCGAGCGTGTGCCGATGACGATGCGCGCCTCGCCCCGGGCTGCGCTGCGCCAGGCAGCCAGTCGCCCGCGATCGGTCAGCCCAGAATGCAGCGCTGCGATCGGTACGGCAAATCGCGTGCGGAAGCGTGAGACCAGCTGTGGCGTCAGCCCGATCTCCGGGCAGAGCACGAGCGCCGTTTGGCCGCGTGCGAGCACGGCATCGATCGCGCGCAGGTAGACCTCGGTCTTGCCGCTGCCCGTCACGCCATCGAGCAGGAAGCTGCCGAAACGGCCCAGCGAACCGGTCACCGCATTGAAGGCCGCCTGCTGGTCGGCCGACAGCACATGTTCCGACGCGCTGCCTGCGTGGTCGTCCGGCAGCGGTGGGGCCGTGACGCGTTCGACCTCTCGGTCCGCGAAGCCCCGCTCGACCAGCGGCCGCAGCGTTTCGCGCCAGCGAGGCAGCCGTTCACCGAGACGATCCGCGTCCAGCGGGCCTTCTGTGGCCAGCAGGTCCAGCAGTTCCCGCTGCTTGGGTGCGCGGCCCAGGCTGCCGGCGGCGAGCGCCTCGCGCCCGACCGGCGTGGCGGACCAGAGGCTCACGGCGTCCTGCGCATCCGCCCCCTCGCGCAGCAGTTTCGGCAGCGCCGAGGCGAACACCGACCCGACGGGGTGGTGGTAATAGTCCGCCGCCCAGGCCAGCAGGCCCATCAGGCTGGCATCCAGCAGCGGCTCGGCATCGATCACGTCGGTGACCGCGCGCAGCTTGTCCGCAGGCAGTTCCGAGGCCTCGGCATGGCCCACGACAAGGCCCACGCGCTGCTGCCGGCCGAAAGGCACGCGCACCCGCGCGCCCAGCGCGGCGGGGGTCTCGCCAGCCCGGTAATCGAGCAGGCGGCGCAGGGGCGTATCCAGCGCGATCTTGAGAATCGGGCCTTGACTCACCGGGGGCGTCCGCTTGTCCACACAAGCTGTGGATAACTCTGTGGATGGAATCCCGCGCAAGCTGCAAAAAAACGGCAATTTCCGCGTTTCATGAAGGGTTGATCAAAAAATGTACGGTCGAAATTCGCTGAGATAGGAAGAAAAAGTCTTTTCAATCAATCGTGTGTGAATGGTAATCTCAGTGTCATCTGAAGAAATACAGATCCCGGCGCCCATGACAACCCACCCAGAAAGGGGCTCCATGGCCCTGTTGACAGTTGTGCCCGCCGGGTTCCGCCAGCCCATCATACGGTGCGTCGCCCTGCTCGCCGTGGCCCTCGGCGTTGCGTCCTGTGGGGGCGGTGGTGGATCTGCCGGCGCGGGGACGTCTTCCGGCGGTGCGACATCCGGCAGCTCGACGACGACGCCTGTTTCAACGACGACCGCCGGCATCACCTACACGCCCGGCAACTTCCTGCCGTACTCCACGTTCGCCTCGCAGTGCGCCGCGCCGCGGACCGGCATCAATCCGCAGACCACACTGGCCTGGCCGGACCGTCAAGGCAGCGTGACCGCTGAAAACCACTGGTTGCGCGCGTGGACGCACGACCTCTATCTCTGGTTCGACGAGGTCCAGGACCGTGATCCAGGTCAGACCACGACAACGGCCGCCTTCTTCGACCTGCAGAAGACCACGACACTGACTGCCACCGGCCAGGCCAAGGACCGGTTTCATTTCACCTATCCGACGGCGGACTGGGTGGCCCTTTCCCAATCCGGCGTTGATGTCAGCTATGGGGTCGACTTCGCGGTGCTGGCTTCGACGCCGCCGCGCCGCATTGTTGTTTCCGCCGTCGAGCCCGGGAGCATGGCGGAGGCCATGGGTGTCATGCGGGGCGCGGAAGTCGTGTTCGTGGACGCCGTGGATGCGGTGAACGACAACACGGCGACCGGCGTGGCCACGCTCAACGCCGGCATCTTTCCTTCGAAGGCCGGCGAATCACATGCCTTGTCGCTGCGTGCGCCAGGTGCTGCGGGGTCGACCACGTTCACCCTTCGCGCCGATGCCCTGGTCCGCAATCCCGTGCCGCTGGTGCGCAGCGTGGACACACCGACCGGTCGAGTGGGCTACCTGCTCTTCAAAGACCATGTCGCCACCGCTGAGAAGGCGCTCGTCGATGCCGTGAACCAGCTGAAAGCCGCCGCCGTGCAGGACCTCGTGCTCGACATCCGCTACAACGGCGGTGGTTATCTCGATATCGCGAACGAACTCGCCTACATGATCGCCGGACCTTCCCGCACGGCGGGCAGGACGTTCGAGCGCATCCAGTTCAACAGCCGGCATCCGTCGACCGATCCGGTGACCGGCAAGCCCATTGCGCCCGATCCCTTTCTTTCGACGACACAGGGCTTCGGTCAGCTTGCAGCGGGCCAGACGCTGCCTTCCCTGGGGTTGGCGCGCGTGTACATGTTGACGAGCGCGGACACCTGCTCCGCGAGTGAATCCATCATCAATTCGCTGCGTGGCATCGGTGTGGAGGTGGTGCAGATCGGCGCCACGACCTGTGGCAAGCCGTATGGCTTCTATCCGACCGACAACTGTGGCACGACCTATTTCTCCATCCAGTTCCGCGGCGTCAACGACCTGGGCTTCGGTGACTACGTGGAAGGATTTTCGGCCACGCGCAGGACGGGCGCGGCGCAGGCGAACCTGCCGGGCTGCGGTGTTGCCGACGACTTCAGTCATGCCCTCGGTGATGTCGCAGAGGGTCAGTTCGCTGCCGCGTTGAACCAGCGCAGTGGCGGGGCCTGTCCGGCCGTCACCGCCACTGCTCAGGCACCGGGTTCCTTCGATGCGGGGTTCGCTGTGCGGCCCCCCCCGTCGCCATGGCGGGGGAATCGCATCCTCCGTTAAGGGTGGATGCTGACGACGACCTTGCCGAAGTGCTTGCCACCGAGGAAATGGCCGCAGGCCTGCGGTAGTTCCTCGAAGGCGAACACGCTGTCGACGACCGGCCGGATGCCGGCCACTTCAACGAAGCGCGCGAGCTGCTCGTGCATCTCGCGGCTGCCCACATAGATGCCCTGCAAGCGCACGCTGCTGCCGATCAGGCTCATCGGCTCCAGCGCCGCACCGGGGCCGCTCACCGCGCCGATCACGGCCACGGTGCCACCCAGTCGCGTCGCGGCGATCGATTTCATGATCGTCTGCGAGCCGCCGACCTCCAGCACCAGGTCCGCGCCCGTGCCGCTGGTGCGCTGGATGACTTCGTTGTCCCAGTCCGGCGTCGTCTTGTAATTGATCGTGTCATCGGCGCCGAGCGAGCGGGCGCGGGCCAGCTTTTCGTCGCTGGACGAGGTGATGATGACGCGGGCGCCCGCCGCCTTCGCCAGCTGCAGCGCCCAGATCGACACGCCACCCGTGCCCAGCAGCACGACGGTCTGGCCCGGCTTGATCTGCCCGACTTCGAACAGCGCGCGCCAGGCCGTCACGCCGGCGCAGGACAGGGTCGCGGCCTGCGCGTCGTCCAGGTGCGCCGGGCTCTTCACCAGCGCGTTCTCGTTGAGCACCAGGTCCTGCGTCAGCACGCCTGCGCCACCGCCACCCAGCGCCGTGGCGAGCTTCGCCCGCGTCGGCTGGCCTTCGATCCAGTCGGGGAAGAAACTGGTCGCGACACGGTCGCCGACCTTCAGGCGCGTGACCGCACTGCCCGTTTCGACGACTTCGCCTGCGGCGTCGGAGCCTGGCACAAGCGCGTCCTTGCTCACGGCCGGATACCAGCCGTTGATGACCATCAGGTCGCGGAAGTTCAGCGCGGCGGCACGGGGGCGCACGCGCACGTCATGAGGGCCGAGTGCCTTCGGGGTCTCATCGACCAGCTTGAGTCCCGCGATCTGTGATCCGGCAACGATCCGCCATGCTTTCATGCTCGAAGCTCCATCCGACAGGTAAAGTTCGCGCCAATGGTCTACCTGATCGATGCCTCCGTCTACGTCTTCCGCGCCTGGTACGGAACCCCGCCTGACTTCGTCGACCGCGACGGCAACCCCGTGAATGCGGTCTATGGTTTCGCGCGTTTTCTGCTGGATCTGCTCGAGCGCGCGAAGCCGGAGTACATCGGCGTGGCCTTCGATGGCGCGCTCGCCACGTCTTTCCGCAACCGCATCTATCCGGCCTACAAGGCGAACCGTGAGCCGGCACCCGCGGAGCTGCTGCTGCAGTTCGAACGCTGCCGCCAGTTCTGCCATCACCTGGGCCTCGCCTGGTTCACCAGTACGGAATACGAGGCGGACGACCTTGTTGGCACGCTGGTCCACCGCGCGCGCGAGGAAGGTCTGCGCGCGACCGTCGTCACGCGCGACAAGGATTTCGCGCAGCTGATCGGTCCGGGCGACGTGTATTGGGACTTTGCGGCCGACGCGCGCTACCTGCACCGGGACATCGAAGACCGTTTCGGCGTCGCGCCGGAACGCTATGCCGACTACCTCGCGCTGACGGGCGACGCCGTGGACAACATCCCCGGCGTGCCGGGCGTGGGGCCAAAGACGGCGGCCGTGCTCATGAAGGCTCATCCCTCGCTCGATGACCTCTATGCCAGGCTCGATACGGTGGCCGATCTGCCGCTGCGCGGCGCTTCCGGCCTGGCCGCGAAACTGGCGCAGCACCGCGATGCGGCCTTTCTGGCGCGTGAACTCACGCGCATCCACTGCAGCGTGCCCATCGAGGTGGACCGCCATGAACTGCGGCGGCGGCCACCCGATCGGGAGGGGCTCGCTCGATTCTTTGACGTGCAGGGCTTCGGCAGCGTGCTGCGAAACAGGGTGGACCGGCTAGGATAGGCGCCACGTTCAGGGGGTCCCGTTTCATGTCCAACAAGAACATCGAGTCCGTTCTGCAGGAAGGTCGGCTTTTCCCGCCAGCGGATAGCTTCAAGGCCGCGGCCGGGCTCGATGCCGCGAAGCTCGCGGCCTTGCATGCCGCCGCCGAGCACGACCCGACCGGATTCTGGGGCGACCAGGCGCGCGAGGCCCTCACCTGGCATACGCCTTTCACCGACGTGCTCGACGAATCGGAAGCGCCGAACTACCGCTGGTTCGGCGATGGCAAGCTCAATGTCTCGGTGAACTGCCTCGACGTGCACCTGGCCGAGCGCGGCGACAACACCGCGCTGGTCTTCGAATCCGAGCCTGGTGCCGTGCGCCGGCTGACCTACCGCGAGCTGCATGCGGAGGTCTGCCGCTTCGCCAATGGCCTGCGCGCGTTGGGCGTCGAGCAGGGCGACCGCGTCGTCATCTATATGCCGCTGATGCCCGAGGCGATCATCGCCATGCAGGCCTGCGCGCGAATCGGCGCGATCCACTCGGTGGTGTTCGGCGGTTTTTCCGCGCTGTCGCTGCGCGACCGCATCGAAGATGCCGGCGCGCGCGTGCTCATCACGGCAGACGGCGGAATGCGTGGCGGTAATGTCATCGAGCTCAAGACCGCCGCCGACAAGGCGCTGTCCGAGGGCTGCGCGAGCATCGAGTCCCTGATCGTGCTGCGCCACACGGGCCACGACGTCCCGATGGTGGCCGGTCGCGACGTCTGGTGGCAGGACCTCGTGCACGACAAGCCCGCGACCTGCGAGCCGGCCTGGGTCGATGCCGAGCACCCGCTCTTCCTGCTCTATACCTCAGGCTCCACGGGCAAGCCAAAGGGCATTCAGCACTCCAGCGCGGGCTATCTGCTCGGCGCGAAGCTCAGTACGCAGTGGGTCTTTGATCTCCAGCCCGACGATGTCTTCTGGTGTACGGCCGACGTGGGCTGGATCACTGGCCACAGCTACGTCGCCTACGGGCCGCTCGCCAACGGCGCCACGGTGGTGCTGTATGAAGGCGGCCCGACATGGCCGGACGCAGGCCGCTTCTGGCGCATCATCGAGGACCACAAGGTCAGCATCTTCTACACGGCGCCCACCGCGCTGCGTGCGCTGATGAAGCTCGGCGACGACATCCCGAACTCGTATGACCTCTCTTCGCTGCGTCTGTTGGGCAGCGTCGGCGAACCGATCAATCCGGAAGCCTGGATGTGGTATCGCACGGTGATCGGCAAGGACCGCTGCCCGATCGTCGACACCTGGTGGCAGACCGAAACCGGCGCGATCCTCATCTCGCCCGTGCCGGGCGCCACGGCGACCAAGCCCGGTTCCTGCACGCAGCCGCTGCCCGGCATCGATGCCGCAATCGTCGATGACGAGGGCAATGCAGTCACCAAGCCCGATGCGGGCGGCTATCTCGTCGTGCGCCGCCCCTGGCCTTCGATGCTGCGTACGATCTGGAACGATAACGATCGTTACATCGACACCTATTGGCACCGTTTCCAGAACCGCTATTACGTCGCGGGCGACAGTGCGCACCGTGATGCCGACGGCTATTTCTGGATCATGGGCCGCATCGACGACGTGCTGAATGTCTCCGGTCACCGGCTCGGTACGATGGAGGTCGAATCCGCGCTCGTCGCGCACCACCGCGTCGCCGAGGCCGCCGTCGTCGGCAAGCCGCATCCCGTGAAGGGCGAAGCGGTGTTTGCCTATGTCGTCTGCCGTGGCGAGCGGCCGATGGGCGATACGCGTGCCTTCGTCGAGGAATTGCGGCAATGGGTCGGCGAGCAGATCGGGGCGATCGCCAAGCCTGATGAAATCCGTTTCGCGGACAACCTGCCCAAGACGCGCTCCGGCAAGATCATGCGTCGTCTCCTGCGCGCCATCGCGCGCGACGAGGAGATCACGCAGGACATCTCGACGCTCGAGAATCCGCAGATCGTCGACCAGCTGAGAGGCAAGTGAGATGAAGAAGCGAACGCTGCTGCAGGGCGCATGGCTGGTCGCTGCAGGCCTGATGGTCCGTGTCCCGGTAGCCGAAGCGGCTGCGCCGCGCAGCGACGCGGCGGTGGGCGTCATCAAGGCTTTCTTTGCCGCCTACTCGCGCCGGGATGTTGAAGGCTGCATGGCCTGCTTCGACAGCGGGTCGGATGTGTTCGCCTACGGTTCCGGTCCCGGCGAGAAACGGTCCGGTCGCGAGGCGATCCGCCAGCAGCTGCTGGCGGACTGGGCGCAGACGAAAGCCGCACGCCTCGCGGATACCTGGCATGACGTGCAGCGGGACGCGGCCATCAGCTGGATCGCCAGCGATGTCGCGGTGCATGTCGTGGGTGCGGATGGCGCGCAGGATCTCGAGGCGAGGGCGACCTTCGTCCTGCGCCAACGCGCAGGCGGCTGGCGCATCGTCCAGATGCATTTCTCGTTGCCTGTCTGATGCGCGCTTTCCGTTCGCTCTACGTCCAGGTCCTGCTGGCGATCCTCGTCGGCGTGCTGATCGGCCATTACGCGCCGGAACAGGCCGTGGCGCTCAAGCCGCTCGGCGACGGCTTCGTGAAGCTCATCAAGATGGTCATCGCGCCGGTGATCTTCTGCACCGTGACGCTCGGCATCGCCGGCATGGAAGACCTCAAGAGCGTCGGCCGCACCGGCCTCTTCGCGCTGGGCTATTTCGAGGCCGTCACCACGCTTGCGCTGATTGTGGGCCTGGTCGTCGTCAACCTGCTGGCGCCGGGCGTTGGCATGCATGTCGACCCGGCCACGCTCGACCCTTCGCGCGTCGGTCAGTACGTCGAGAAGGCCCACCACCAGGGCATCGTCGACTTCCTGCTTAACATCATCCCGACGACGATTTTCGATGCCTTCGCCAAGGGCGAGGTGTTGCAGATCCTGTTCGTTGCGCTGCTTTCCGGCTTCGCGTTGCATCTCGCGGCCGCTAGGGCGCGCGTGCTGCGCGAGGCCGTCGAAGGGCTGAACCATCTCGTGTTCGGCATCGTCGGGTTCATCATGAAACTCGCGCCGATCGGCGCGCTGGGCGCGATGGCCTTCACGATCGGCTCGCAGGGCATCGCCGCCCTGAAGCCCCTGCTCGGCCTCATGCTCTGCTTCTACCTGACCTGCCTGGTGTTCGTGTTCGGCGTGCTGGGCACGATCGCGCGCCTGCATGGCATCCGGCTGCTGGCGCTGCTGCGCTTCATCAAGGACGAGTTGCTGATCGTCCTCGGCACTTCCTCGTCCGAGAGCGTGTTGCCGCGCCTGATGGGCAAGCTCGAGGACCTGGGCTGCCGCCGCTCCGTGGTGGGTCTCGTGGTGCCCGCGGGCTATTCCTTCAACCTTGACGGCACCTGCATCTATCTGACGATGGCCGCAGTGTTCCTCGCGCAGGCAACGGACACGCCGATGACCCTGGCACAGCAGCTGCTCATGCTAGCCGTGTTGTTGCTGACGTCGAAGGGCGCGGCCGGCGTGACCGGCAGTGGGTTCATCGTGCTGGCGGGTACGCTGGCCGCCGTACAGGGTGGGCCGCCGGTGGCGGCCCTGGCGCTCATCCTCGGCATCGACCGTTTCATGTCCGAGGCCCGTGCCCTCACGAACCTCGTCGGCAACACGGTCGCGACACTCGTCGTCGCGAAGTGGACGGGCGCCCTGGATCCGGCGCCCGGCCATGCCGTGTTCGGCGGTTACCGGGCGACGCCCAGTTCTGCCGCGAGCGACGTCGCGCCGTAAACGGTCGTCAGCGCGGCCTTCATGATCGCCGGGTGCACGGCGATCGCCCGGTTCTTCGCGGTGTCGAACCAGTAGGCGCCCGAGATCGAGTGGATGTTGCCGTCGAACATCAGGCCGACGACTTCGCCCTTTGCGTTGATCAGCGCACTGCCCGAGTTGCCGCCAACGATGTCGTTCGTCGTCGACAGGTTGAAAGGCGTCTTCGGGTCGAGCTTGCCGCGCGCGGCGAGCCAGCGGTCCGGCACGCGGAAGGGCTCCGCGCCCGTCGCACGTTCGAACAGGCGGGACAGCGGCGTGAAGGGCGCAACCGGTTGTCCGTTCTCGGTCCAGCCCTGCACCGTGCCGAAGTTCAGGCGCAGCGTGAACGTGGCGTCCGGCGCCGCGCTCGTGCCATAGGCCTTGAAGCGTGCCGCGGCAATCTGCTCGGCCGCCGAATCCGTCGGCGATTCCACTTCATCTTCGTATTGGCGGCGGATGCTGCGTGCCTCGGCATCGACGAGCGCGGCGATGCGGATCATCGGGTCCTTCGACGCCGCGATCGCGGCCGCGCCGCCTTCATACAGTGCGCGGCGCGCGGCCGGATCGCCCAGCTTCGAGCCGTTCACCAGGTCTGCGGCCAGCTGCTCGGGCGAGACTTCCTTCAGCAGGTTCGCGACCAGCGGATAGTCCGGGCCCAGGAACTCGCGCATGCGCATCAGGCCCTGCGACAGGGTGATCTTCTCGCGCTCCGGATAGACCGGAACCGCGGCGAAGAGCCGCTGCTGCAGCGGCGGCAGTGCGGAATCGGTGTATTCGCGCAGTCGCTCGGCATTGGGTTTCGGGCGTTCCGCCGCGGCACGCACGAGGCGCCGCGCATGCGAGAACAGCGTGCTGCTGAAGCCGGCTCCGGACTCGATGAAGGTATAGGGCAGGGCCAGCTCATGGCCACGCGCCTCGGCCTTCGCGATGCGTGCCCACGGGTCGTTGGCTGCCGGGAAGCCGGCCAGCTTGCGCAGTGCGGCTTCGTCCTTCGCCTTCTTCGCCATCAGCGCCGGGTCGACCAGCGCATCGAGCTGCTTGCGACGGACCTTGATGCTGTTTTCCAGCTGCGAGAGCGGGTCGGCCACGATGCGCGCGGCCTCGCCGCCCGCCTGGGCGTGCTGGATGTAACGGCCGCGCAGTTCCGCCGCGCGCAGCAGCCAGAACGGCAGCGACTGCCGCTGGCCTTCCAGCTGGGCGACGGTCAGCAGTCTCTCGGTCGAACCGGGATGGCCCGAAACGAACACCGGCTCGTTTTCCGCCGGGCCGTTCCAGTTCACCTTCATGTGATTCAGCGTTTTCGCCGGCTTGCCGTCCTCGTAGGCGCGCAATACCGACATGTCCAGGCACCAGCGCGGGAACTGGAAGTTGTCCGGGTCGCCGCCGAAGGCTGCGATGTCCTCTTCCGGCGCGAACACCAGGCGCACGTCGCTGTAGCGCTTGTACTTGTAGAGGAAGTACTGGCCGCCTTCGTACAGCTTCACGGATTCGCAGCGGCGCGGATCCTTCGTGCCTGCGGCCTGCTCGCAAGCTTGCTCCAGCTGTGTCAGCGTCTTCTTGCGCTGCTGGCCTGCGGCTTCGGTCGAGAGCCCCTTCGTCGCGGCGCTGACCTTCGCGCTGATGTTCTCCATGTCGACCAGCACGTCGGCGTACTGCGTCGGGCAGCGGATCTCCTCGTCGCGCGTCCGGGCGAGGTAACCGTCCTTCAGGCGGTCCTGCTGCTGGGAGGAGAGTTCGGCCAGGCACTGCACCGAGCAGTGGTGGTTCGTGAGGATCAGGCCCTCGGGCGACACGAACGAGGCCGTGCAGTTGGACAGACGCACTGTCGACAGCCTTGCCTGTTCCAGCCAGGCCGGCGTGATGTCCACGCCATAGCGCTGCTTCACGAGCGAAGAGGGGAAGTTGTCGTAGGTCCACATGCCTTCGTCGGCCGTGGCGGTGGATGCCCCGAAGAGCGGGAACACGAGTGCCGTGGCGATCGCCAGCAAGCATCGTGAGGTGAAACGTCGGCTAGCCATCTGCAGCATCTCCTTGATGCGCGTTCGATGGACCGGTTGTAGCCAACCAACGAGAAGTCAGGCAAGCAGAACGAGCGCTAAATGCTCCGGACTGGCGACGATACGGTGTTCGGGCGTGCCGAAGCCTCCCAGGCCCTGTTCCGGCCGGACCCCGAGCGATTCGAGCGCCTCGGCGGCCGGCTGGAGGTCCGGTTGCTGGAACAGCAGCAGGGGCTCGTCGTGCAGCGTGGGGCGGTGGTAGGCCAGCGTGAAGCCGGGCAGTTCGACACGCAGCTGTTTCCAGGGCGCCTGCGCAGGCGCGGCGGACAGCCCCAGCGATTCCCAGAAAGCGATACCCGCGCCGAAGTCATCAAGCGGCAGGCTCAGCGCCTCGAAACGGCCGAGCAGGGTCAGCGGCGGCACCGCATGCGGAGGCGGGAAACTCCGAGCTTCCAATACCCGCAACACAAGACCTGCAGGATCCCGCAGTTCCAGTTCATGGAAGACATCGTCGCCCAGGCGGGCCTGGCTGATGCGATGGCCCGCGGCGTCGAGTTGGCCTGCCAGCGAGGCTACATCGGCTTTCACGAAGGACAGCCAGGGCGAGGGCCGCCGCAGCCCGTGCAGGCCGCAGTTCAGGCCCCGGCAGGTCATCACCCCGTAATGATGGGACCAGATGTCGCCGGTGTCGGCGCTGCCGAAGCCCAGCTGGCCATAGAAGCGACAGGAAGCGCCGATGTCCGGCGTCGCGAGCCCGACTTCAAGGACGCTGCCGAGCATGTGCCGCCACCAGTCCGGCCAGCACCTCCACCTGGGCCGGACCGTCATTCAGCGCCGGTATGTAGCGCAGGGTTTCGCCGCCCGCCTTGTGGAAGGTCTCGGCCGCTTCCACGCCCATTTCGTCGATGGTCTCCAGGCAGTCGATGGCAAAGCCAGGGCAGACCACGTCGAGCACCTTCACGCCGCGTCCTGCGATCTGCTTCACCGTGTCTTCCGTGTACGGGGCCAGCCACTTCGCGCGGCCCACGCGCGACTGGAAACTCATCGACCAGTCGTCGCCCGAGAGCCCGAGTCGCGCCGCGATGGCCGTTGCCGTCGCGTGGCATTTGCGCTCGTAAGGGTCGCCATCGGCGACATAGGACGCCGGGATGCCATGGAAGGAAAACAGCAGGTGCGCGCCATCGGCATGGAAGCTGCGATGCGCAGCGATACTGTCCGACACGGCGGCGATGAAACGTTCGTCCACCGCGTAGTCGAGCACGTAATGCAGTTCCGGCAGGAAGCGCCAGTCGCGCAGCGCGCGGCCGACCTGGTCATAGGTCGCTCCCGTCGTAGTGCCGGAATACTGCGGAAAGAGCGGCAGCACGATGATCTTCTGCGCGCCGCGCTGGCGCAGTCGCGCAAGGCCCGTGGCCACGTCCGGGCTGGAATACAACATGCCCAGTTCGACCGCGACCGCTTCGCCGTGCTCCTGCGTGAGGCGCGCCTCGAGCGCCTCGCGCAGCCGCGCGGAGATCACCGCGAGCGGCGAACCTTCCGGCGTCCACACGCGACGGTATTTCGGCACGACGCCGATCGGCCGCAGCGGCAGGATGATGAAGTACAGGATCCAGCACCAGATCGCGCGCGACACCTCGATGGTGCGGCGGTCACGCAGCAGGCGGCGCAGGAAGCTGCGTACGCCGCCGGGCGTCAGCGAATCCGGCGTGCCGGAATTGACGAGCAGGACGCCCAGGCGATACGGGCCGTGGTCGACGTAGGCGGGGGAAGGTGAATAAGTTGGCATCAGCCCAGGTGCTCCGCAAGGAAATCCAGCGTACAGCGTCGCGCATGCGCCGCGCTGTCCGGCTCGAAGGCCGCGCGGTGGTCGCAGTTGAAGCCATGGTCGGCCGGATAGAGATGGAAGACGCCATGCGGATCGGCTGCGCGGATGCGCTCGATCGCGTCTGGCGGAATGGACGCATCCCGTTCACCGAAGTGATAGAGCACGGGTGCGTTGGGATGCTGGTCGAGGTTTGCGGCGATGCGCGAGCCGTAATAGGCCACGGCGCAGCTGACCGGCAGTGAACAGGCCGCGAGGTAAGCCAGTGTGCCGCCCCAGCAATAGCCGACTGCGCCGACGCGACCCGCATGCCTTACGACGGCGATGCAGGCGGCGATGTCGAGCGACACCTTCTCCTGCGGCAGTTGCATCATGTATCCGCGGCCTTCTTCGATCTCCGCGGGCGAGTAGCCCAGCGAGATGTCGCGGCGGATGCGGTCGTAGAGTGCGGGCGCGATGGCGAGATAGCCGGCCTTCGCAAAGTCCTCGACCACCGCGCGGATGTGCGCGTTGACGCCGAAGATCTCCTGCAGCACCACCACCGCGCCCCGTGGCGCGCCCTCGGGCGCCGCCAACCAGGCGTTGAATTCGTGCCCGTCGCGGGCCATTAGTCGCGTCCAGTCGGCCATGGCTCAGGCCTCCCGCGCCGCTTCGACGATGGCGGTGACGCCCATGCCACCGGCCGTGCACACCGACAGCAGCGCGCGCCGCGCATCCGGATTCGTTGCCAGCAGTTTCGCCGCCACCGCCAGCACGCGGGCACCCGTCGCGGCGAAGGGATGCCCCACCGCGATGCTGCTGCCCTGCACGTTGAGCTTCGCGCGGTCTATGGCGCCCAGCGGCGCATCGCGGCCCAGTCGCTCGCGGCAGAAGTCCGCCGATTCCCAGGCCTTCAGCGTGCACAGCACCTGCGCCGCGAAGGCTTCGTGGATCTCGTAAAAGTCGAAATCCTGCAGCGCCAGGTCCGCATCGCGCAGCATCGCGGACACCGCATAGGCCGGCGCCATCAGCAGGCCCTCGTGGCCGGCAGCGAAATCCACCGCCCAGGTCTTGCCGAACGTCAGCCAGGCCTGCACGGGCAGGCCGCGCTCGCGTGCCCACTCTTCGCTCGCCAGCAGCACGGACGAGGCGCCATCGGTCAGCGGCGTGCTGTTGCCCGCCGTCAGCGTGCCGTTCGTGCGGTCGAAGGCCGGCTTCAGCTTGGCCAGCTTGTCCACCGTGCTGTCACGGCGCACGTTGTTGTCGGCCTCGAGGCCCGCAAAGGGCGTCACGAGATCCGACTGGAATCCGTTTGCCCAGCCCGCTGCCGCGTTCGCGTGGCTCAGCGCGGCCAGCGCGTCCTGTTCCGTGCGGCTGACTTGCCAGGTGCGCGCCATCAGCTCGCAGCTCTGGCCCATCGACAGGCCCGTGCGCGGCTCGATCACGCCGGGCAGTTCCGGCTTGAAGTCCCGCGGGCGCAGACCCAGCCAGGGTTTGATGCGCGCGCCCAGCGAGCGGCCGCGGAAGCTGTCCAGCAGGAGCCGGCGGTAATGTGTCGGATAGACGACCGGCGGGTCGCTGATGCTGTCCACGCCCGCGGCGATGCCCGCGTCGATCTGGCCCAGCGCGATCTTGTTCGCGACGAGGATCGCCGCCTCCAGGCTGGTGCCGCAGGCCCGCTGCAGGTCGAGGCCCGGCGTCTGCGGGTCGAGCCCGGAAGACAGCACGCACTCGCGCGTGAGGTTGAAATCCTTCGAATGCTTGATGACGGCGCCACCGACCACGTCGCCCAGACGCACGCCCTCCAGGCCGAATTTCACGACCAGGGCGCGCAGTGCGGCCGTCAGGAGGTCCTGGTTGCCGAGGCGGGCATAGGCGCCGTGGGCGCGCGCAAAGGGAATGCGCGTTCCGCCCAGGATCGCAACGCGTCTGACATGACTTCCAACGAGCATGGGCAACTCCCTTTTGGCGGCATCCTGCGATCCAGGCAAGGATGCCATGTCGTGTAGACTTCTGCTTCCCATGCCTTCCGCCATAGACCGACAATTCGAGCGGCGCCTCGCTGCCCTGGTCAACGCACGTGAACCGCGCGTGCTTCAGGACGGCCTCAAGGGCGTGGAAAAGGAAAGCCTGCGTGTGCAGGCCGATGGCCACATCGCGCACAGCCCCCACCCGTATGAACTCGGGTCGGCGCTCACCCACGAGCACATCACGACGGACTTTTCCGAATCGCTGATCGAGCTCGTCACGCCGGCTTTCCGTTCCAACGTGGAGTTGCTGCAGTACCTCTGCGACCAGCACCAGTACGTCTATCGCCACCTCGGCGACGAACTGCTCTGGGCCACGTCCATGCCCTGCAGGCTCGAATCCGATGCCGACGTGCCGATCGCCTGGTTCGGTGATTCGAATGTCGGTCGCATGAAGCACGTCTATCGCCGAGGCCTCAAACACCGCTACGGCGCCCTGATGCAGGCCATCTCCGGCGTGCATTTCAACTATTCCTTCCCGATGCGATTCTGGGATGTCTATGCCGCCGTGCGTGAATCGCGCGACGCCGGGCAGGACTTCCGTTCGCAGGGTTACTTCGACCTGCTGCGCAACTACCGCCGCCACGGCTGGCTCGTGCTGTATCTCTTCGGCGTCTCGCCGGTGGTCGGCCGAAGTTTCCTGAAGGATTCGCAGACCGCGCTGCCCGTGCTCGATGCGGACACCGCCTACGAACCCTGCGGCACCAGCCTGCGCATGAGCGATATCGGCTATCGCAACCGCAACCAGGCCGACGTGTCCGTCTCGGTGAACAGCCTCGACGAATACGTCCGCGACCTGCGCCTGGCGATCAGCACGCCGCATCCGGCCTACGAGCAGATTGGCATCCGCGGCGATGAAGGCTATCGCCAGCTCAACGCCTACATCCTGCAGATCGAGAACGAGTACTACAGCTACATCCGCCCCAAGCGGGTGACGCGCTCCGGCGAAAGCCCGAGCGGGGCGCTGCTGCGTGCCGGCGTTGAATACGTCGAGGTCCGCGCGCTGGACGTCAGTGCCTTCGATCCGGTCGGCGTGAACCAGAACAAGCTGCGTTTCCTCGAAGCCTTCGTTGCGATGTGCGTGCTGCGCGACAGTCCTCCGATCGGCCGTGAAGAGCAGGACCGCTGGGATCACAACCACCTGGTCGTCGCGCGCCGTGGCCGCGAGCCGGGCCTCACGCTCGACCGCGATGGCCGTCCGCAGCGTCTGGACGAGTGGGCGCGCGAGATCCTCGATTCAATGGAAGGCATCTGCGAGCTGCTGGATGAAGGCGATCCGGCGAAACCTTATGCCGCGGCGCTACGAGCCCAGCGTGAGAAGGTCGACGACGTGTCGCGTACGCCATCCGCGCGCCTGCTGCGCGAACTGGCCGAGGGCGGCGAGTCTTTCTTCGACCTCGCGCTGCGCATGTCGGCCGTGCACAAACAGTATTTCCTCGACCTGCATTCGCCGGACGAGACGCGGCTGGCGGACTTCCGCCACGAATCCGATGCCTCCCATGCGGCCCAGCGCCGTCTGGAATCCACACAGTCGGAAACCTTCGAAACCTACCTCGGCCGCTACTTTTCCAAGACCGGCCAGTAACGCGCGAGTCGGCGCGCCCGCCGCGCGGCGCCGAGCAGCGCAGCCAGCAGTGCCAGAGCGCCTCCCGAACCGCCACCCCCGCCACTTGATGTCGGCGTCGTGGAGATCGGCGGCGTCACCACCGGGGCTGCAATGCCCGTCAGGGTCGCCGTCGCGCTGTTGTTGGTCGTGATCGGGTCCTGCAGTGTGGGCGACGAGAAACTGGCCGACACGACCAGGCTGCCCACCTGATCGGCGCGTACCGTGATGTCCAACGTCGCCTGCGCGTTCGCCGCGAGCGCGAAGGCGGGGCAGGCCACGGCGCTGCCTGTCAGCGAACAGGCGAGTCCCGTCCCGGTCACCGCGGTCACTGTCGCTCCGGCCGGCAGGGTGAAAACCACCGTGGCATCTGGCGCATTCGCCAAGCCCCGGTTCTGCAGCGTGGCTCGCAGTGTGGCCGATTGGCCTACCGTGACCTGCGTGCCGTCGCCCGACAGGCTCACGGTGAGGTCCGCGCCCGGCGCGGTCACCAGCGTCAGCGCCGAACGATTGTTGGTCGTCAGGCCGTCGTTGGTCGCTGTCAGCTGCAGCGTGGCCGTGCTGCTGCCGGAGACCGTGCCCGTCAGGCTCAGCAGCACATCGCGGCGCGCACCGGCGGCCAGGTCGCCCACCGTGCAACGCAGGGTCGCCCCCGACGCCGCGCAGCTGCCGCCGGTCAGTGTGCCGCTGTTGACCGTCACGCCTGCGGGCGGCGTGATCGTGACCATCACCCCATTGACTGTCGCATTGCCCACCGACGCCACCGTGAAGGACGCCGCCGTGGCCTGGTTCAGCACCAGCGGGTTAGACCCGGCGACCGACAGCGCCGCATCCGGCGCGCTCAGCTGCGCAAGGCAGCTTGCGGCTGAAACGGTGGGCGCGATCTGCTGCAGGCTGCAGTCCGAGAAGGTAGAACTGCTGTTCATCCTTGGCGCCATCAGGAACTGATTGTCCGGCGTGGCGGCGCAGGCCGCCGTCGTCTCGCCGTCGTGCGGCGCGCCGAAGACATGGCCCATCTCGTGCGCCGCGATCAGGCCATCGAAGGCAACCGACGTGCGAGCTTCGGAAAGGCTCGCTGAGTACTGTCGGCTGCACAGCGAACTGAGGTAGGCAATGCCCACCGTCGTGCCATCCAGGTCGCGCCCCGTCAGCAGGTGCGTGACGCCGTTCGCCTGCTGGGCCGCCGTGCGCAGCCGGTAGCTCGCCAGCTGGTCGATCAGCGTGCTCGAATCGGTGCTCGCCAGGCTGTCCCCGCTCGAGCTGACATGCGCCACCCCCGCCAGGCGGATCTGCACGCCGACCTGCGACGAGAAGATGCCATCCACCACGTTCAGGCGGTCGAGCGCCTTGCCGTCCGTCGCCGTGCCATCGAGCGCGACCAGTTCCGTGTCCGCGAGTACGCCCACGTCCAGCCGCTTGGTCGTCAGCACGGCGGTGGCCGCAGCCGTCGCGAACTCTGCCCCCACCATCGCCAGCGTCGCCGAGCCGCTGCGCAAGGTGGTCCGGGTGTCGCCTTCCATCACCGGCCCGCGGATCTGCAGGTCCGCCAGGCGATAGACCACGGGCGTGTCCGCCGGCAGCGCGGCCGCCTGCGCGTTGCTGGCGGCCAGGGCGCCGGCCGTTTCGACGACGAAGAGCTCCACGCCGTCTGAATACAGGCCGCGGTACTGCCCATTCCGGCGCGTAAGCCTCGCCCAGGAGCGGGAAAGGCCGGGCAAGTTGCCCCGTAGCGCTTCGGTTTCACCGATGCGCCCCTCGGCCACGAGTTCGGTGTTCGGTTCCAGCGCCAGATCGAAGCGTCGGGTGGCCGTTGTCAGCTGCAGGCGGCGGCTGCGGTCGATGCCCGGTGCAAAGGGTTGCGAGGATTCCAGGGTCCGTGCGGGCTGCACGGCGAGCACGCGCATTTCCGTTGCCCCGGCGCTGAGCGATCCGAGCGAGCCCAGCAGCAGCGAGAGGACTGCGATCCGCACAGTCGCACCAGCTTTGCGCGGGGACCTCTCTTGTGCGCCCTGAAACGGTGCATGATGCCGGTTCATTTCTGTCTCGATGCTGCGGGAGCGGGGTTCACACGTTACGATGAACGTGGCACGGAAGGTGCAAACTGAGTTCCAGTCCTTGAACTGCTTTGCTCGCTGAATCAGACCAACCGGAGGCGGGAGTCTCGCTATGAAACTGGTTACCGCAATCATCAAACCCTTCAAGCTCGACGACGTCCGTGCCGCGTTGTCCGAAATCGGTGTGTCCGGCATGACGGTTACTGAAGTCAAAGGCTTCGGTCGCCAGCGCGGACACACGGAGCTTTACCGTGGCGCAGAGTACGTCGTCGACTTCGTGCCGAAGACCCGCATCGAGGTGGCTGTCCGCAGCGACCTGGTGGACCAGGTCATCGAAGCGATCGTGAAGTCCGCCAAGACCGGCAAGGTCGGTGACGGCAAGATCTTCGTCACCGATATCGACCGCGTCATCCGCATTCGCACTGGCGAAACGGACAACTCGGCGCTGTAAGCACAGTCTGTGCCCGCCGGTCCCGCAAGGGGCCGGCAGGCTCGGGCCGCGTTACGGTACGTCGCGCAGAGTACGTCCGTCTCGGGCGAGGGCCAGTGCACCGCTGCGCACCACCTCGACCAACCCTGCCTTCGCCGCCATGTCGGCGATGAAGGTCGTGACTTCGCTTTCGTTGCCCGTCATCTCGGCGGTGACCAGGTCGCCTTCGGCGTCCAGCACCTTGCCGCCTGCCGTCTGCAGCGCCGCGTCCACCGCGGCCTTCTGCCCGGCCTGAATCCGCAGTTTCACCAATGCCAGTTCACGCTCGACATGCGCGCCGCGCGTCATGTCGGCGACGCTTACGACGTCTATGAGCTTGTTCAGCTGGCTGACGATCTGGTGCACGACCTCGTCCGAACCCTTCGTCACGAGCGTGATGCGCGAGACGGTCGGGTCGTCGGTGGCCGATACCGAGAGCGACTCGATGTTGAAACCCCGGTTCGTGAAGAGGCCCGCCACGCGGTTGAGGGCGCCGGATTCGTTCTGGAGCAGGATGCCGATGATGTGACGCATAGGCGTAGAAGGATAAATCATTCGGGGTGCCCTTTGCCCGGATGGGAGCCGCGGATCACTCGGCCTGCCTCGTGCCGCGCCCTCGGGCGGGACGCGAAAACCACGTCCGTGTCGCTCGGGGCGGGCCATCCCTGGCCCGCCACGCCCGCCCGAGAGCGCGACCCGAAGCCGGCCGCCAGAGCCGTGACCCCGATCCGACCACATCGACCCACCAAGGGCAGATCCTTCCCGGCCTGTGCGGCACGGGGCTGTGGGGCGGCTCAGGCGTCGTGCCGGTATTCCGGGCGGGCGTGGCGCGCCAGGGACGGCGCGCCCCGAGCCCGCAGGGATGCGCTCTTGGCGTCCCGCCCGGGAGACCGGCTCGGCGCCTGTTTTGAATGATCTATGTCACTGGGCAGCGCACGCAGGGTTGGGCGCGAATGCCTGATTTGCTAGAGTCCGTCGACCATGAACGCAATCCTGAACAAGTCGGCGCCTTCCCCCGAACACCCCCTCGCGGGTCGCAGCATGACGGGCGCCCAGATGGTGGTGCAGGCCATCGCGGATGAAGGTGTCTCGGCGATCTTCGGCTACTCCGGCGGCGCCATCCTTCCGACCTACGACGCGGTGTTCCTCTTCAACGAGGAACAGCGCCGCCTGGGCCGCTCCGAACTGCCCCTCATCGTCCCGGCCAACGAGCAGGGCGCGGGCTTCATGGCCGCGGGCTATTCGCGTGCCACCGGCCAGGTGGGCGTCGCCATCGTCACCTCGGGTCCGGGCGCGACCAACATGGTCACCCCGGTCCGTGACTGCATGGCTGATTCGATCCCGATGGTCGTCATCTGCGGCCAGGTCTCGCGGGCTGCGATTGGTTCGGATGCCTTCCAGGAAGCGCCGGTCGCGGCCGTGATGGGTTCGGTCGCGAAGCATGTCTTCCTCGTCACCGATCCGGCCAAGCTCGAGGCCACGATCCGTACCGCCTTCGAGATCGCGCGTTCGGGTCGTCCGGGCCCGGTCGTCGTCGATATCCCGAAGGACGTGCAGAACTGGCAGGGCCAGTTCCAGGGCAGCGGCGTGCTGCCGCTCGGCGTCTATCGCCAGCGCATGCAGAAGCTCACTGCACACCGCCTGTCGGAAACGCAGGCTGGCGTGCTGCTCGAGCAGATCGCGAAGTCCAGGCGCCCGCTGATGTATGTCGGCGGTGGCGCCGTGCAGGGCGAGGCCTCGCGCGATGTGCGCGAACTGTCGCAGACCTTCGGCATCCCGGTCGTGACGACGCTGATGGGCATCGGCGCCGTGGACACCTTCGGGCCGCTGTCCTTGCGCATGCTCGGCATGCACGGCGCAGCCTTCGCGAACTACGCCGTCGAGGACTGCGACCTGCTGATCACCATCGGCGCGCGCTTCGACGATCGCGTCGCGGGCCTGCCGGGCCGCTTCGCGCCGAACGCGAAGTTCATCGCGCAGTTCGACATCGACCCTGCCGAGATCAATAAAGTGAAGCCGGTGCAGTGGCACCACGTCGGCGAGCTGCAGGAAGCCCTGCGCACACTGACCGCGCTGGGCAAGCATCGCGGCGTGAAGCCGGATGTCGCTGCCTGGCATGCCGAAGTCGCCGAGTTCAAGCGCGTCTACGCGATGGATTACGACCGCGCGAGCGAAGCGATCCAGCCGTATTACGTGCTCGAAGAGATCAACAAGATCACGCAGGGCAAGGCGATCATCTCCACCGGCGTGGGCCAGCACCAGATGTGGGCCTGCCAATACCTCGACTTCTGCGAGCCGCGCCAGTGGCTCACGTCGGGCAGCATGGGCACGATGGGCTTCGGCCTGCCGGCCGCGATCGGCGCGCAGGTCGCGCACCCGGATGCGCTCGTTATCGACGTCGACGGCGATGCCAGCATCCGCATGAACTTCGGCGAGCTCGAGACCGTCACCACCTACGACCTGCCGGTGAAGGTGCTCGTGCTGAACAACATCGGCGACGGCATGGTCCGCCAGTGGCAGAAACTGTTCTTCGACGGCCGCTTTGCGTCGAC
>CANGMU010000004.1 GCA_947454665.1 Pseudomonadota bacterium
GAAGTCTGCGAACACGTCATGCATCTGTTGCGCGCCGAAGCGGCGCCGGCCGTCGTGCTCGAGCGCGATTACGACCCGAGCCTGCCCGAGGGCCTGTTCGACAGGAACCAGCTCGTTCAGGCCCTGCTCAACGTGGCGCGCAACGCGCTGCAGGCACTGGGTGAGCGCGGTCGCATCGTGATGCGCACACGTGCCCACACCAACATCAGCATCGGCACGAAGCGCCATCGCCTCGCCGTCGCCGTGCAGCTGGAGGACAACGGGCCTGGCGTGCCGCCCGAACTGCACAAGAGTCTTTTCTATCCGCTCGTGACGGGGCGGTCCAACGGCACCGGACTCGGACTCGCTGTGGCGCAGGACATCGTCGTCCGCCACGAGGGCATCATCGAGTTCGAGAGCGAGCCAGGCCGGACTGTCTTCACGCTGCTGCTGCCGCTTGGAACCCCTCTATGAATACACCGCCGCTTCGCGTCTGGCTCGTCGACGACGATGCTTCCATCCGCTGGGTCCTCGAGCGCGCGTTGCGCAACGCAGGCATGTCACCACGTGCCTTCGATTCAGCGGAAAGCGCCCTGGCAGCGCTGCGCAACGATGCGCCCGACGTGTTGATGACCGATATCCGCATGTCCGGTGCTTCAGGGCTGGACCTGCTCAAGCGGGCGCAGGCCCACCATCCGGACCTGCCCGTCATCGTGATGACCGCACACTCGGACCTCGGCAGCGCCGTGAAGGCCTACGAGGGCGGTGCATTCGAATACCTGCCGAAGCCCTTCGACATCGATCAGGCCGTGGACCTCGTGCGCCGTGCCGCACAAGCCGGCGTTAAACCACAGGAAACCAACGCGGGCGTCACGCGCATGCCGGAACTGCTGGGCCGGGCGCCGGCCATGCAGCAGGTGTTCCGGGCGATCGGCCGACTGTCGCGTTCCAGTGTGAACGTGCTGGTCACCGGCGAATCCGGTACCGGCAAGGAACTGGCCGCGCGTGCCTTGCATGACCACAGCCCGCGTGCGAGCCGTCCGTTCATCGCCCTGAACACGTCAGCCATCCCGTCGGAGCTGCTGGAGTCCGAACTCTTCGGTCACGAGAAGGGCGCCTTCACCGGTGCGGACAGCATGCGCCGCGGCCGGTTCGAGCAAGCGGACGGCGGCACGCTCTTCCTCGACGAGATCGGCGACATGACCACGTCGCTGCAGACGCGGCTGCTGCGAGTCCTGGCTGAAGGCGAGTTTTATCGTGTCGGCGGTCAGACGCCGATCCGCGTCGACGTGCGCGTCATCGCGGCTACGCACCAGAACCTCGAGAAGCGCGTCGAGCAGGGCCTGTTCCGCGAGGACCTCTTCCACCGCCTCAACGTCATCCGCATCGAATTGCCGCCGCTGCGCGCCCGCCGTGAAGACGTCGCCGACCTGCTCGGCCATTACCTCACGCTCGCAGCGCAGGAACTGGGCGTCGAATCCAAGACGCTGACCGCCGCCGCCGCCGAGAAGCTGCAGGCCTATGACTGGCCGGGCAACGTGCGCGAACTGGTTAATTTCTGCCGTCGCATGACGGTGCTCGCCCCGGGCAGTGAGATCCACATCGAGGACCTGCCGCCTGAAATCTCCAGCGGCGCGGCAAGCTTGCCCGCCGCGGACTGGACCGAGGCGCTGGCCGCCTGGGCCGACCGTGCGTCCTCGACGCCGGACAAGCCCCTGCTCGACGATGCCTTGCCAGCCTTCGAACGCACCTTGATCAGTGTCGCCCTGCGCCACACGCAGGGCCACCGCCAGGCAGCTTCCAAGCTGCTTGGATGGGGACGCAACACGCTCACCCGCAAGCTCAAGGAGCTCGGGATGGACGACCATCCCGAGTGACGTAGACTGCCGGTGACATGAGTATCGGCATTCTCGAGACCCACTATCTGCACAACAGCCTCCTCGATTGGGGGCTGGCGATGCTCGCCTTCCTCGTGCCTTTTGTTGTCCTGCCCTTCGTGCGTCGCCTCATCCGCGCCCGCCAGGCGCACTGGCAGGAACTGAGCACGCAGTCCTCCGCTGTAGAACTGCTCTCGCAGCTTGCGGTGAACACCAGCCGGCTCGTGATGCTCATCGCGGGCCTGTATTTCGCCGAGAAGCTCCTCACGCTGCCCAGGCGTGTCGACCTTGCCTTCGACCTCATCATCGTCCTGGGTGCCTGGTTCCAGGGCGGTCTCTGGGCATCGGCTGCGTTGCGCTTCTTCATCCAGTACCGGCAGGGTCGTGCCGGGTTGCATGACGATGCCGCGAAGAACTCCCTGGGCGTCGTCACCTTCGTCGCCCAGGGCCTGATCTGGTCACTGTTCGCGCTGCTCGCGCTCGACAACCTCGGCGTGAACATCACGACGCTGGTCGCAGGCCTCGGCATCGGTGGCATCGCGATCGCGCTTTCGGTGCAGACGGTCCTGGGTGACCTGCTGGCGTCGCTCAGTATCGCCTTCGACAAGCCTTTCGTCCCCGGCGACCTGCTGAAGGTCGACGACTTCGAAGGCACGGTCGAATTCACCGGCATCAAAAGCACGCGCCTGCGCAGCGTCACCGGCGAACAGATCATCATCTCCAACGCGGACCTGCTGAAGAGCCGCGTGCGGAACCTCGGTCGCATGGCGGAGCGACGCACACTGTTCCGCGTCCACGTGGCTTACGAAACGCCGACTGCAAAGGTCTCCGCAGTGCCGTCCGTCGTCGAAGCGGCAGTGCGCAACGTGGTGGGCACGCGCTTCGTGAGTTGCCTGCTGGCCGCGCTGGGCCGTGATGCACTGGAATTCGAGGTCGTCTACTACGTGGCGAACAAGCCCGGCGTCGACATATCCGCGACGAACTCGGCGGTGAACCAGCAGATCGTGGCGCGCTTCGGTGAAGTCGGCATTGGGTTCGCCTATCCGACGCAGCGTCAGGTCCTTTGAAGCGACTCGTCCTCGCGGGGTTCCAGGATTCGGGCCGAATGCATTGGCAGAGCCTGTGGTCTGCCGGCGATCCGCGCTACATCAAACTCGCACATGACAGCTGGGACGCGCCCGACCGTCATGTGTGGGTGCGTGAACTGGAAGCCGCGATGCCCGCCATCGGATCCGATACCGTCATCGTCGCGCACAGCCTGGGATGCATGCTCACGGCGTTCTGGGCTGCATCCGCTACGTCGCAGCAGGTGCGCGGCGCTTTCCTCGTCGCGCCGCCCAACCCTTCACGGCCGGATTCACCGCCGGCCATCACCAACTTCCGGGATCCGCCGCGACAGACGCTGCCGTTTCCGAGCGTCATGATCGGCAGTGATGATGATCCCTGCGCGAGCCAGGACTTCATGGCCGGTCTCGCAAGGGATTGGGGCAGTCGCTTCGTGCCAGTGAGTGGCGTGAAGCACATCGGAACGATGAGCCGCGTGGGCCGCTGGCCGGCGGGTCAGGCGTTGCTCGAGGAATTCATTGCGGGCCTGCGCTGAGCCGCGAGACACTGCGGATCAAACACGGGCGCAGACCCGGAAAGGGCATCACCTCATGCAGATCTTCATTTCGCGCAACGGGCAGCAGCTGGGGCCCTACACGCTGGACATCATCAATGCCGGACTGTCAGCCGGCAGTTTCGGCCCGGATGACCTGGCGTGGTATGAAGGCGCAGCCGCTTGGGCACCGCTCTCGACCTTGCCCGGTGTCGTGATCGGCGTGCGACCGCCGCCGCCGCCGGTCTTCGCCGCGCAGGCCGCGCAGCCCGAGGGGGCGAAACTCGCATCGCGCGGCAGCCGCCTCGGGGCGGCGGTGCTCGATGGCGTGATCTTTTTCGCCAGTGTCCTGCCGGGCATCATCATCTGCGCGGCGACGCGTGAAGGTGGCGGATTCGCCTTCGGTGTTTTGCTGCTCCTCGCCGGATTCATCGGCCTCGGCATTGTGAACGTTCTGCTGCTGATGCGGCGTGGCCAGACTCTCGCAAAGCGCATCGTCGGCATCCGGATCGTCAAGGTGAGCGATGAATCCAACCCGGGCTTCGTGAAGATCTGGTTGTTGCGCAGCCTCGTGACCGGCCTTATCGGCGCCATTCCCTATCTGGGCTGGATCTTCACGCTGGTGGACGCCTGCTTCATCTTCCGTGAAGACCGGCGGTGCATCCACGACCTGATCGCAGAAACGAAGGTCATCGTCGCCGGTGACTGACGCCGGCGACACGCTTCTCGCCGTCTTCACGACTGTCGCCACGCGCGAGGATGCGCGGCGCATCGCACAGGCGCTGGTCGAGCGCGGTCTCGTGGCCTGTGCCCAGTTGTCCGACATCGAGAGCGTCTATCGCTGGGACGGCATCACGCAGCAGGAGCCTGAAGTGCGGCTGATGCTCAAGACGTGCGCTGCCCGATACCAAGCGGTCGAAGCCGCCCTCCGCGCGCTGCATCCCTACGAGCTGCCCGCGATCTTCGCGATCCCTGTCAGCGCCGCTTCTGCGGACTATGCGGCATGGGTCACGCTGAATTCCAAAACGGGGTGAACGCCACATGAAACTTCCGATGAACCGCATCGTGGCGGGCGCCGCGCTGTTGCTTGCCATGAACCTGTCGCTGGTGCCGGCGTCACGCGCTGATGACCGTGCGGACGTGGAAGCCGCTACGCAGCGCTGGATCAGCGCCTTCAACCGCAAGGACACGGATGGCATCTCGGCGCTCTATGCGACAGACGCCGTGTTCCAGGGCACCTCGTCCGGCGTGATCCGCGATACGCCTGCGCTGGTGAGGGAGTACTTCAAGAGTCTCGCGAACCTGGGCGACCAACGCATGGTCACGGGCGATCACCGCGTACAGGTCTACGGCGATATCGCGATCAGCAGTGGTTACTACACACGCAGCGGCACGCAGGACGCCAAGCCGGTGGAAGGCCGCGCGCGGTTCAGCTTCGTTTATGCGCGGCGCAATGGGCAGTGGCTCATCGTGAACCACCATTCCTCGTCGGTGCCCTGACGGGCAGCGACGCCGTATGCACGGCTACCAGTGGCCGTGGGTGCCCTTGAGCGTGCCGGTCAGTTCCGACACCGACTTCATGTTGTTCGCGACGAGATAGTCCGCGATCCCGGCGTTGATCTTCGGGCAGATAAGCGGGTCATAGAACAGCGCTGTGCCCACGCCCACGGCCGTTGCGCCTGCGATCAGGAATTCCAGCGCATCGTTCGCATTGACGATGCCGCCCTGGCCGATGATCGGCACGTTGTGCGGTTTCGCCACTTCGTAAACCTGCGCGACCTTCAACAGCGCGATCGGCTTGATCGCCGGGCCCGACAGGCCGCCCTGGCGGTTGCCGATCATCGCCGTGCGCGTGCGCACGTCGACGGCCATGCCCATCAGCGTGTTGATGACCGCGAAGGCATCCGTGCCCGCCTCGATGCAGCGGCGCGCGTTGTCCTGGATGCTCGTCTGGTTCGGCGAGAGCTTGGTGATGATCGGCTTCGACGTCGCCTTGCGGCAGGCCGCGACGACGCGGGCCGACATGTCCGGGTCGTTGCCGAAGGTGACGCCGCCTTCCTTCACGTTCGGGCAGGAGATGTTGATTTCGATGGCATCGATGGCCGAATCGTCGAAGCGCGATACGACCTCGACGTATTCCTCGATCGTCGAGCCCGATGCGTTGGCGATGAAGCGCGTCTCGGTGAAATCGAGCGCGGGCAGGATCTTCGAGACGACGGCCTCGACGCCCGGGTTCTGCAGGCCGATCGCGTTCAGCATGCCCATCGGCGTTTCATAGACGCGATGCGGCTTGTTGCCGAGACGGTTCGAACCCGTGGTGCCCTTCAGGCAGACGGCGCCCACGTCGCGGTTCGAGAAGCCCGCTACGCGGGTGTATTCCTCGCCGAAACCCACGCAGCCCGAGAGCAGCACGATGGGCGAGGCGAAATCCATGCCGCAGAACCGCAGGCGCAGGCTCTCGGCGGGCGGGGTCCAGGGCGGCATATCCAGGTCGGCGACGGCGTTCATGGGCTGAATTATCGCTTATCCGGCGGTTTCGAGTCTGGCCGGCGTTGCGCTGGGGCGTCGAGGATGCGCGCCACACGCCGCGAATCTTGAACGGATGTACTATTTATGATACATGTACCAAGGAAGGTACACAGATCGCCCGACGACCGGAAAATTTCCCTGCATTTCTGGCAGACCGCTCGAGGCGCAGAGCCTGTCAGGGACTGGTTGCGTTCGTTGTCGACTGAGGACAGGCGGATCGTCGGTATGGATGTGTTGAGGCTGCAGTATCGCTGGCCGGTGGGTATGCCCCTTTGCAGGCCCATGGGTGACGGGATTTGGGAAGTACGCAGTGACCTCGGGGATGGCCGGACGTCTCGCGTCTTGTTTTGCTTTGCCCAGAGTCGGCTTGTGGCCTTGCACGCATTCATCAAAAAGAGCCGCTCAACGCCGGCCACGGATCTGCGTTTGGCACGAACAAGGATGAAAGACCTGTGAGCGCAAAGAAGCCTTCTCCGGGAAAGACCAGGTCCAAGGGTTCCATCGGCTCGTCATTGGACGCTTGGCTGGAAGAAGAGGGCGTTCTCGCGGAATTCGAAGGCAAGGCCGTCAAGGAAGTCATTGCCTGGCAAATTCAGCAGGAGATGCAGCGCCAGTCGTTGAGCAAAGCCCGGATGGCTGCACTGATGGGGACCAGCCGTGCTCAATTGGATCGCCTTCTCGATCCGGACTGCGATGTCACGTTGTCTACGCTGAATCGTGCTGCCGTGGTTGTGGGCAGGACGTTACGTTTGCAGTTGGCGTGATGTTCCACGTCATCCTCTTCGAACCCGAGATCCCGCCGAACACGGGCAATGCCATCCGGCTCTGCGCGAACACCGGCGCCGCGCTGCACCTCGTCGGCCGCCTGGGCTTCGAGATCACCGAGCCGCGGCTGCGGCGTGCGGGGCTGGATTACCACGAGATGGTCAACGTCACGCAGCACCCGGACCTCGCGCATTGCCTGGCGGCGATCGGCCCGACGCGGCTGTTCGTGATCGAGACGGGGGGCACGAAGCGGCACACGGACGTGGCCTACCAGCAGGGGGACAGCTTCCTGTTCGGTCCCGAATCGCGCGGCTTGCCGGCGGAGTTGATCGCGACGCTGCCCTCGCACGAGCGCATCACGCTGCCGATGCGGCCGGGCAACCGGAGCCTGAATTTGTCGAATGCGGTGGCGGTGACGGTGTTCGAAGCCTGGCGCCAGCAAGGCTTCGCCGGCAGCGCCGGCTGAGGTAAACGCGCGTGGTGCGCCTTACTCGAACTCGGCCTTGATCGGGCGGCGCATCAGCCCACTGACGAGCTCGCCGGCGTTGGCGCCCTCGTAGAGGATCTCGTAGAGATCCGCGCAGATCGGCATGTCCACGCCGAGTCGCTTGGCCACGCCATGCAGCGCGAGCGCGGCCTGGTAGCCCTCGACCACCTGGCCGATCTCCTGAATCGCAGCCTGCGGCGTGCGGCCCTGCGCGAGCAGCAGGCCGAAGCGGCGGTTGCGCGACTGGTTGTCGGTGCAGGTCAGCACCAGGTCACCCAGGCCGGCGAGCCCCATGAAGGTCTCGCGGCGTGCGCCGAGCGCTTCGCCCAGTCGCACGAGTTCATTCAGGCCGCGCGTGATCAGCGCCATGCGGGCATTCGCGCCGAACTGCAGGCCATCCGACAGGCCCGCGCCGACGGCGATCACGTTCTTCACGGCACCACCGACTTCGACGCCGATGTAATCGTCCGAGATGTAGGCGCGGAAATTCGGCGAGGAAATGTCGTGCGCGATCTCTTCGGCGAAGGACTCTTCTTGGGAGGCCACGGTGATCGCTGTGGGCAGGTCTTGGCCCACCTCGCGGGCGAAGGTCGGACCGGAGAGCACGGCGATGTGGACGCTGGCGCCCAGTTCCTGCTGCGCCACCTGGTGCGGCAGCAGCCCCGTTTCGATCTCGAAGCCCTTGGTCGCCCAGGCGATGCGGCGCACCTCGCCCAGCTGCGGCGCAAGCTGGCGCAGCGTTTCGCGGAAGCCGTGGCTCGGGACGGCGACGACGACGTAGGCCACGCCGTGGATTGCCTGCGCCAGCGACCCGGCGACATCCAGCGACGCCGGGAAGGGCGCATCGGGCAGATAGCGCGCGTTGCAGCGGTCGCGGCGCAGGGCCTCGAGCTGCGGTGCATCGCGTCCCCACAGCCGCACCCGGTTGCCGGCGCGCGCGAACTGGATCGCGAGCGCCGTGCCCCAGGAACCGCTGCCGAGGACGGCGATGGGTGCGGGCGTGTCCCCCACGGGGTGGATCAGTTCGGCGCGCCTTCCGGCGTCGACGTGGCGCTGGCGAACAGCGCGTCGAAGTTCACCGGCGGCAGCAGCAGCTGCGGGAAGCCGCCCTGGCTCACCAGCATCGAGATCGCGGCACGCGCATACGGGAACAGCACGCCCGGGGCGAGGCCGCCGACCGCGCGCTTGATGTCCTCGTCGCTGAGGTTCTGCATCACGAAGGCGCCGGACTGCTTCACTTCGGCGACGAAGTAAGTCTTGTCACCCTGCTTGGCCGTGACCGTCACCTGCAGCACGACTTCGCGCAGGCCGTCCTCGAGCACGCTCGTTTCCGTCTGCAGGTCGAGGCCGATCTGCGGCGCATAGTTGCCGTCGACGCGCGGACCCTGCGGCGCTTCGAAGGACGCGTCCTTCAGGTAGACAGCCTGCAGCGACAACACGGGGGCCGAGGTGTCGCCGGCGGCCTGCGCATCATCGAGGACGGGATTCAGTTCGGTCATGGAAGCTCCGTAAGCAAAGGGTCAAGCTCGCCCCGGTCGTCCAGGGCTTTCGTGTCGTCGAAGCCGCCGATGTGGCGGTCACCAATGAAGATCTGCGGCACCGAGGTCCGGCCGCTGCGCGCGCGCATGGCATCGCGTGCGCCGTCCACGGCTTCGATGTCGATTTCCGTGAAGGCCACGCCCTTGGACTGCAGCAGCGCGCGGGCGCGCTGGCAGTACGGGCACCAGCCCGTCGCGTACATCACGACCTGCGGTGCGCTCACGCCTTTTCCACCGGCAGGTTTTCGGCGCGCCAGGCGGCCAGGCCGCCCTTGAGGTTGAAGACCTGCGTGAAGCCCTGCGCCTGCAGCTGCCGCACGACCGCACCGGCGCGCACGCCCTGGTCGCAGTAGACGATGACGTTCTTCTGCTTGAGCTTCTTGAACTGCTCGCCGGCGCCCGCGACCTGGTCCTTGCCGAGCGTTTTGGCGTTGCGGATGTGCCCGGCGGCAAAGGCCTCGGCGTCACGCACGTCGAAGAGGCTGGCACCCTGGTTCATCAGGCGGATGGCTTCCTGCGGCGAGACACCCGCATACGACAAGCCGCGTGAGCGGAATTCGTAGACGGCGACCGCGAGGATCATCAGACCGGCCAGGCCGGCGAGGTAGGGATGGTTGTGCAGGTATTCGGGCAGGTGTTCCATCCGGCCAGTATACCGGCCCCGCGCGACGGGCAGTCGTCACGGTTACACTGCGTGCCGACATGCGCGGAACCTTCCTGTTGCTTTCGCTGACGCTGGTCGCCGGCGCCGTGTTCGCGGCCGACGCGCCGGACCGCCGTCGCACCGAGGCCGATCTCAAGGCCATCGCCGCGCAGATCGAGAAGGTCCGCCAGCAGGCGAGCCGCGATGCCGTCGAGCGCGACCGCCTCAGCAAGGAACTCAAGTCCGCCGAACAGTCGGTGGCCAGTGTACGCGGCAAGCTCTCGCAGACCCGGGCCCAGCGCGCCGAGCGGGCGGCCGAGCGCTCGAAGCTGGACACCGAACGGCGCGGCCGAGAGTCGGCCTTGCTGCGCGCCCGCGCCGGCTTGGGCGACCAGATCCGTGCGGCCTATGTGCTCCATGACGGCGGGCCGGTGAAGCTCTTGCTCAACGCGCAGGATCCGGCGGCCATCGGTCGCCTGATGACCTATTACGGTTACGTCGGCCGGATGCGCGCGGCTGAAATCGCCGGCATCAATGACAATATCCACAAGATTTCCGAGCTTCGCGGCAAGATCGAGTCCGAAGACCGCCAGCTGGCGGGCCTGGAATCGGCCCAGCAGCAGCAGGTCGGCGACCTTGAACAGGCGCGCAGCACGCGCGGCAAGGTGCTGGCGAATCTCGAGAAGGAAGCCCAGGACCGCAAAGCTTCCCTGGCCCGTCTGCAGCGCCAGCAGGCCGCGCTCGAGAAACTGCTGAAGGACCTGGACCGTGCGCTGGAGAAATTCCCGGTCGACGCCAAGGGCGCCTTTGCCAAGCTGCAGGGCCAGCTCGCCTGGCCCGTCGAGGGCAAGCTGACCGCCCGCTTTGGCGAGACGCGGGCGGGCGGCGTGAAGTGGAACGGCGTCGTGGTCGCCGCCGCCCATGGTGCGCCGGTGCGGGCCGTCTACCACGGTCGCGTGGTCTATGCGGACTGGCTGCCGGGCCTTGGCCAGCTGCTCATCATCGACCATGGCGATGGTTATCTCAGCCTCTATGGCCACAACGACCGCCTGCTGAAGTCCGCCGGCGCCGACGTGAAGGCGGGCGACACGGTCGCCGCCGCAGGCGACAGCGGTGGTCGCGCGCAGGACGAGCTGTATTTCGAAATCCGCCGCGGTGGCAAGCCCGTCGATCCGAAGCCCTGGTTCAAGAACGGCGCGCCGCCGCCATGAATGCACCTCGTGTCTGGCCTGTCCTGGCGGCGGGCGTTGCGGTCGGGCTGGCGCTGGGTCTTGCCGCCAGCAACGTCCTGCATCGCCGTGCGGATGCGTCGGCGTCGCTGCTGCCGGCCTTGCCCACCGCCGGCTCACGACTGCTGGCCGAGGTGATGCAGCGAGTCGGCGCCGAGTACGTGGACGATGTGCCGGCCGACAAGCTGCTCGACAACGCCGTGCGGGGCCTGGTCGGTGCGCTCGATTCGCACTCGCAGTTCCTCGATGCCGATGAATATCGCGAGCTGCGGGAGGAAACCGCCGGCAGTTATCCGGGCATCGGCATCGAGGTCGTGGCGACGCCGCGCGGCATCGAAGTGCGGCAGCCGATCGAGGGCTCGCCGGCCGCGGCGGCCGGTCTGCGCATGGGCGATGTGATCGTCGCGATCGACGGCCAGGACGTGAAGGCCGATGCCGTCGAGAAGGCCATCGCGGACCTGCGCGGCCCGGCAGGGTCGACGGTGCATATCACGATCCGTCGCGAGGGGCTGGCGGCGCCGCTGGACTTCGAGATCCGCCGCGCCCAGGTGGCCGTGCACAGCGTCACGCAGCAACTGCTCGAGCCGGGCATCGGTTTCCTGCGCCTCTCGGCCTTCAACGACACGACGGCCGGTGACGTGGGCGATGCGCTGGCGGACCTGGTCCGCCAGTCGGGTCGACCGCTTGCGGGGCTTGTCATCGACCTGCGCAACAACCCCGGCGGGCTGCTCGACTCCGCCGTCGAGATTGCCGACGACTTCCTCGAGCGCGGCAATATCGTCTCGGGTGATGGCCGGACCGGCGACGCGCGCTTCCGCCGCGATGCGCAGGCGGGCGACCTGCTGGCCGGCGCGCCGATCGTCGTCATCGTGAACGGCAACTCCGCGTCGGCGGCGGAAATCCTCGCCGGCGCCCTGAAGGACAACCATCGCGCGCAGCTCGTGGGCCGCCGCAGTTACGGCAAGGGCTCCGTGCAGACGGTCATGCCGCTGTCCGAAGGCCGCGCGCTGAAGCTCACGACCTCTCGATACTTCACGCCCTCGGGCGCTTCGATCAACGAGGTCGGTATCCAGCCCGACGTCGTGCTCGAAGGCGAAGAATCCCTGCCGGCGCCGCTCGACGCGGGCACTGGCCCGCGTACCCTCGCGCAGCGCGATGCCCCCGTGCAGATCGCGCTCGAACTCCTGCACAAAGGAAGCTGAAACCGTGGAACTGCTGCATTGGTTCATCGACGTCGTCCTGCACCTGGACCGCCACCTCGTCGAGCTGCTCGCGCAGTACGGCAGCTTCATCCACGTGATCCTGTTCTGCGTGATCTTCGCGGAGACGGGACTGGTGGTGACGCCCTTCCTGCCGGGTGATTCGCTGCTCTTCGCGCTGGGTGCGATGGCCGCGATCGACACCACCGGCACGCTGTCCGCACCGGGCCTGTGGCTGGCGCTGTCGATCGCCGCGATCCTCGGCAACACGACGAACTACTACATCGGGCGCTTCATCGGCCAGAAGGCCTTCAGCGGACGGTATCGCCTGATCAACGTCGATTACCTGCGCCGCACGGAAGGCTGGTTCGAGCGCCACGGCCCCGCGACCATCGTGCTGTCGCGCTTCGCGCCGATCGTGCGCACCTTCGCGCCCTTCGTCGCGGGCATTGGCCACATGCCGCGCACGCGCTTCATCGGCTACACCGTGATCGGTGGCGTGAGCTGGGTGGGCCTGTTCATCTGGGGTGGCTACCTGTTCGGCAACCTGCCGGTGATCCGCGGGAATTTCGGACTGGTGACGATCGGCATCATCTTCGTCTCGATGATGCCGATGGTCGTGATGGCGCTGAAGGACCGCGCGGCGCGGAAGGCCGCGCGCTAGGCGGTCAGCCAGCCAGGCCGCGCACCGCCGCGACGAGCGTGCCGACCACCAGTACGGTGTTCGCGATCATCGTCAGCATGAAGCCGGGACCACGCGACTTCGGGTCACGCACGTAGCCGACGAAATACAGCGTGCGGCCGACGAGGTAGACGGCGCCCAGCCCGGCCGCCCAGGTGGCGCTGACCTGCTGCGCGAACAGGAACACGGCCGGCAGGAAGATGATCAGCTGTTCCAGCGTGTTCATCTGGCCGCGGAAATAGCGTTCGAACATCTCGTTGCCCGCTGTGGCCGGTGCGGGGCAGTGGTACTTGTACCGGGCGCGGCCCACGGCGATGCCGAAGACCATGAACTGCAGCAGGGCGAGCGACACGACGATCAGGACGTAGGGCATGAGGCGGACTCCAGTTTCGGGTTGGCCGATGATGGCAGAATGTCGGCCATGCAAAACGCCCCGTACGCGAGGCCGCCGGCCGGCCTGAACCTCAACAGCTTCCTGCTGCGCATCGCCCTGTCATCGCTCGGCCTGTGGTTCGCCACCGGCCTCATCGACGGGCTGCACATCGACGGCCCGCTGACCCTCGTGATGGCGGCGCTGTTGCTGGGGGTCTGCAATGCCGTCGTCCGGCCGCTGCTCATCCTGCTGACCCTGCCGGCGACCATGCTGTCGCTCGGCCTGTTCCTGCTGGTGATCAACGCCATCGTGCTGTGGCTGGTGTCGGCGCTGCTGCCGGGCTTCACGATCGCCGGCTTCTGGTCGGCCTTCTTCGGTGCGATCGTCGTGGGGCTGACCGGCTGGATTGGCTCTTTGCTGTTCAAATAAGCCGATCTGAGCGGCTTATTGATCCGTATTTGACTCAGTACGCCGTATCCAGGGCACGGCGGCGAGCAGCAGCACCGCGGCGACGGCGCCGAACAGCACGATGCGCAGGTACTGGCCTGGCATCGCATCGACCCGGCTGGCGTCAAAGTCGCCGGCGATCAGGCTGGCCAGCAGGTTGCCCAGCGAGATGCTGGCGTACCACAGGCCCATGCCCTGGCCCGTGAAGCGCGCGGGCAGCAGCTTCGTGGTGGCGCTCATGCCGACGGGGCTCAGTGCCAGCTCACCCCAGGTGTGCAGCAGGTAGGCGGCGATCAGCCAGCCGGGGCCGGCCAGGCCGCCCGCCGCGACCAGCCGCGCACCGGCCGCCATCACCACGAAGCCGGCGGCCATGCCCGCCAGGCCCAGCACGAACTTCAGGCCCGTCGAGAGGTCCCGCCCGCGCGCGCCCAGCGTCGTCCAGAGCGCCGAGAAGACCGGTGCAAAGACGATGATGAAACTGGCGTTCAGCATCTGGAACCAGCCGGTCGGCACCTCGAAGCTGCCGACGTGGCGATCGGTGAAGCGCTCGGCGAATAGCGTCATCGATGAACCGGCCTGCTCGAAGCCGGACCAGAACACGACGCTCGCCAGGAACAGGATGCCGAGCACGCCGACACGGCGGCGCTGTGCGGCATCCAGCCCGGCGAAGCCCAGCAGGTAGGCGAAGAACCCGAGGACCAGCGCGAGGATCACCCAGATGGCATGACCGCGCAGCGCGACGGGGGCCACGGCGATGAACCCGGAGGCGAAGCCGACGACAACGAGTGCGACTGCGGCCAGCGCCAGCAGCAGCCGGCGCCGGTCCCGCAGGTGACCCGCGGCGCCGTCGACGTGTGAGGCCGGGTGCAGCCCGGCTTCGCCCAGCCGCCGGCGCGTGATGGCATACCCCACCAGCCCCAGCGCCATGCCGATCGCGGCGGCGAGAAAGCCCAGGTGCCAGCCATATCGCTGCGCCAGCCAGGCTGTGGCAAAGGGCCCGAGCATCGCGCCCAGGTTGATGCCCATGTAGAACACGGTGAATCCCGCGTCGCGTCGTGCACCGCCTTCCGGATACAGCGCGGCCACCAGCGTGGCGATGTTCGGCTTCAGCAGGCCCGTGCCCAGCACGATCACGAACAGCCCGCCGCAGAACAGGCCGAGGGAGTCCGCCAGCGCCAGCAGCAGGTGGCCCAGCGTGATGAGCGCGCCGCCCCACAACACGGCGCGCTGGCTGCCGACCAGGCGGTCGGCGATCCAGCCGCCGGGCAGGCTGGCGATGTAGACGCCGGCCGCATACAGCCCGTAGATCGCAGTGGCGGTGGCGTCGTCGAGGCCGAAGCCCCCGCGGGCCACGGCGTCGACGAGGAAGAGCACAAGCAGCGCCCGCATGCCGTAGTAGCTGAACCGCTCCCACAGCTCGGTGAAGAACAACGTCGACAGGGCGCGCGGATGGCCGAAGAAACCGCGCGGCGCCCCGTCAGCCTGCATCAGGCATCCCCGTTGTTGTCGGCTTCCTCGGCGGCCTTTTCCGCGGCCTCGCGCGCGGCGCGGTCCTTTTCGCGGTTACGCACCAGGATGCGCGAGAAGATGATGCCGCCTTCGTAGAGCACCCACATCGGCAGCGCCATCATCACCTGCGACAGCGCGTCCGGCGGCGTGAGCATCGCAGCGACGACGAAGATGCCGATGACCACATAGCCACGGACCTCGACGAGCTTCTCGATGCTGACGAGGCCGGTCAGCACCAGCAGCATCACCGCCACCGGCACCTCGAAGGCGGCGCCGAAGCCGAGGAACATCGTCAGCGCGAAATCCATGTACTCGTTGATGTCCGTCATCATCTGCACGCCCTTGGGCGTGGTCATGACGAAGAAGTGGAAGGCCATCGGGAACACGACGAAGTACGCGAAGGCGACGCCGACGTAGAACAGCACGATTGACGACACGAGCAGCGGTACGGCAAAGCGCTTTTCGTGGCGGTAGAGGCCCGGAGCGATGAAGCCCCAGAGCTGGGCCAGCAGATAGGGCATGGCGATGAACGCGGCCACCATGAACGAGAGTTTCAGGGGCGTCGTGAACGTCGACATGACGTTCGTCGCGATCAGCGAGCTGCCCGCCGGCAGCTGCTTGGAGAGTGGCTTGGCCAGGTGCTCGAAGATCTGGTTCGAGTAGTACGCGCAGGGGACGAAGACCACCACGACGGCGATCACCATCCGCATCAGGCGTTCACGCAGCTCCAGCAGGTGGGAGAGCAGCGTGCCCTCGGCGAGCTTTTCAGACGCGCTCATGGTTTCCGACCATCGGCGTGGGGCTCACCGTTTCCGGTGCGGCGGGTTCGAACTGCGAGCCCTCGTGGACTTCCGGCGTCCAGGCGTTGGCGACCGGTGCTTCGGGGGCGACGGAATCGCCCTCTGCCGCAGGCGCGGCCTGCGCGACCGCCGGGTGCGTGGCTTCGGCGGGCACCTCGGCCGGGATGTCCGTTGCGGCCGGCGTCGGCTCCGCCGTCGCCACGGTGCTTTCCGGGGTGACAGGGGCCTCGTGACCGTAGGGCGGATGGAACTGATCCGGCGGCGGCGTCTTGTTGGCCGCGTTCTTGTTCAGCTCTTCGAGGTTGATTTCCGTTTCGAGCTGTTCGCGGAACTGCCGCGCCATCGCGCGCGCCTTGCCGGCCCAGCGGCCCACCTGGGCCACGAGCTTCGGCATCTTCTGCGGGCCGAGGACGATCAGCGCGACCAGGAAGATCAGCGCGATGTGAGGAAAGCTCACCGCGGTGTCTCTAGGCCTGGGGGCCCTTGTCCTTCTGCGCGGTGCCAGCCTTGGCTTCCGGGAATTCGGCATCCGGCTCGCCGGGCTGCTTCTGCGCCAGCTGCTTGGCAGCTTCCGTGCCTTCGGCTTCGCCGTCGCTCATGGCTTTCTTGAAGCCCTTCACGGCGCCGCCGAGGTCGGAGCCGATGCTGCGCAGCTTCTTGGTGCCGAACACGACCAGCACGATGAGCAGGATCACCAGCAGATGACGGGGGGAAAAGAGATCCATGTTCGGACTCCGGGCGATATCGCCGTGGGGCCCACGATCATAGGCGAAAACGCGTGGTGACTCACGCGCCCCGGGCCGTATCCAGAATGAAGGTCACCGGGCCGTCATTGACCAGTGCCACCTGCATGTCGGCGCCGAAACGCCCGGTTGCCACGGTTCCTCGGTGCCGGTCGCGCGCGGCGCCCACCAGGCCGTCGAACAGACTGCGCGCCACGTCGGGTGGCGCAGCCGTGCTGAAGCCAGGCCGGGTGCCCTTGCGGGTGTCTGCGGCGAGCGTGAACTGCGACACCAGCAGCAGGCCGCCTCCCGTCGTCACCAGGTCCCGGTTCATCCGGCCTTCGTCGTCCGGGAAGATCCGGTAGGTGAGGATGCGTTCGAGCAGCCGGCTGGCGTCCTGGGCGGTGTCGCCGGCAGCGACGCCCACCAGGGCAAGGATGCCGGGACCGATTTCGCCGACCCGTTCGCCGGCGACATCGACCGAGGCGCTGCGGACACGCTGGATGAGAGCGATCATCGTTTACTCCAACGACCTGTGCGGGTGGCAATTTTGCCGCCTGAACCGTAACATTCCGCACTCTTTGCGATTGCTCTGGGGATGCGGAATGTCCGTTCGTGCTTGGTCCTATCCGGTGGTTCTGACTCTGGCGGCCGTGTTTGGCAGCTTCGCGGCGCAGGACGCCCAGGCAGCCGGCGATGCCGCGCGCGGCAAGACCTTGGGCTACACCTGCCTGGGCTGCCATGGCGTGGACGGCTACAAGAACGCCTACCCGACTTACAGCGTGCCGAAGCTTTCCGGCCAGCACCCGGGCTACATCGTTCTGGCCCTCAAGGCCTACAAGAGCGGTGAGCGCGGCCACGGCACGATGCATGCCCACGCCTCGTCGATGTCCGACCAGGACATGGAAGACATCGCCGCCTATTTCGCCGGCACGCCGGTGAAGTCTGCGCCGGGTTCGGCTGGCACGGGCGAAGTGCCCGCCGTCGTGAACACCGTCTGCTCGGCCTGCCACGGCAAGGACGGCGTCGGCATCATGGATACCTACCCGACGCTGTCGGGCCAGCACTCGGATTACATCGAGCGCGCGCTGACGGACTACCGCTCGGGTGCCCGTCGCAACGGCATCATGGCGTCGTTCGCCGGCCAGCTGAAGCCGGAAGAGATCAAGGTCGTGGCCAAGTACTTCGCGAAGCAGAAGCCTGCGCTTGAAACGCTGGCCCGCCCGCAGTTCAAGGCGACCGCCCCGGCTAAATAAGCGCCGCGGCCTGCGCGGGCAGCCTGGCTGCCCTGACGCCCTCCCGCCTCGCGGCGCGGAGGGCGTTTTCGTTTGGGCGCCTTACTTCACGACGCGGGCGATTTCCGCCAGCGCGTTGGCGCGACCGGTGTCGCGGGCCTCGTCTCCCAGGTTCGCGCCTTCGGCACGGATCACGGTGATGTCCGTGATGCCGATGAAGTTGAACACGGCCTTCAGCCAGGCTTCCTGGTGGTCGACGGTGACTTCGAAAGGCTGACCGGCATAGGACCCGCCGCGCGACGACAGGATGTAGAGCTTGCGGCCACCAGCCAGGCCCTCGGGGCCCGTGGCGGTGTAGCGGAAGGTGCGGCCGGCGCGCGTGACGCGGTCGTACCAGGCCTTCAGCTGCGTCGGCACGCCGAAGTTGTACATCGGGGCGCCGATCACGATGGCGTCGGCAGCGAGCACTTCTTCCAGCATCGCATCGGCTTCATCGGCCGCGGCCCGCAGGGCAGGATCCAGCGCCGAACGGTCGGGCGAGTTCATCGCCATCGCGAGGCCGCCTGACACGTGGTCCGGCGGGTTCGCGCCGACATCGCGGTAGGTGACGGTCGCATCGGGATGGTGCTGGCGCAGGGCCGCGACGGTGGCCGCGCTGAGCTGGCGGGAGCCGGAATAGTCGCCGAGGATGCTCGAATCGATGTGCAGGATCTTCATGCGGTCGTCTTAACCTTATGGCAGCGGGATTTCGAAAAGCGTAATGCGGTCGCTGTACATCGACAGCGCAGCGCGACCCAGCGTTGAGCCGGCAGGATCCGTGCGCAGACGGACGTGGCTGCGGTCGAGATCGGACTGCAGGCCGATCCACACCAGCAGGGCGCCGACGTCGCGCAACGCATCATCACGCAGGCGGCCTTCGCCGATTTCCACGAAGGCGAGTCCGTGGCCGGGCGTGCCGCGCAGGTCCGGCGCCACGACCGCATAGCCGAGCTCGTTGACGGCGAACTGCGTGGCCGGGTCCCAGCCCGGTCGATAGGGCGATTCAAAGCCGGCATGCAGGTCGATCAGCACCGGATGTGGACCCGGCGTGCGGGGCTTGTACAGGAAGGCCGGTATTTCACGGTATTTCGTGTCCACCCGGTCCCAGGTGGCGAAGCGGAAAGCCTGCGGCACGACTGGTGCCGCGACGCCGGGGATCGCCGTTTCGCTGCGCGTCCAGCGCGTGAGCGTGGGCGTGCCTTCGAGCGTGTACACATAGACATCGCGTGTCGCGGTGGGGGATTCAACCGCGACCGCGAGACGCTTGCCGTTGGCATCGAAGCCGAACTGACGCAGCAGCGATCCTGCCGGCAGGGGTGGCAACAGCAGGTCCGCATGCTGCGCGAGGTCGTGCACGACGAGCCGGCCGTAGCCGGACTCGTTCAAGGTATAGGCCACAAGCCGGCCATCGCGCGACAGGGCCATGCGATCGATATCCGCATGGTCCTGCGGTGCCAGCACGCGATGCTCGTGCGTGAAGAGGTCTGCGTAATGCAGCCCGGCGAATTCCTCGCCGCGCGTCGCCACGAAATAGAGGCCGCGGCCGTCGCGCGAGAACTGCGCATCACCGATCGTGGTCTTCATCGGCGCGCGCGTCACGACCGGTGCGGCCGCAAAGCGTCCGCGCAGCCGCTTGCGCGGCGGCGGCGGCGGTGCCGGCACGGGCTCGATCTGCGTGAGCGCGCCACTGCGCAGTTCCAGCACGTAAAGGCGCTGGTCCGTCGGCGACACCCGCCCGCGCAGCAGCAGTTTCGCATCGTCCCAGGACCAGTCGAGCACGGCGAGGTCCTGGTCTTCGCGTTGCGCGATCCGCCTCGGTGCCGCAGCGGATCCGACATCGGCGACAAACACCTCGCGCCGGCCCCCTTCGCGGCCTTCCATCGTGAAGGCCAGCTGTCGTCCGTCATGCGACCAGCGCGGCAGGTCCTGTCGCAGCCTGCCGTCGCCCAGGCGGCGTGTGTTGGCGTCGTCCAGCTGGCGCAGGACGAGCGAGGGATGGCGCTCGCCCACGTGGGCCTGTAGCAGCACGACGCGGTTCGCGTCGACGGGGCTGGCTGCCGCGCCGAGCACCGCATCGCGCCCGAAGCTCAGCTGCTCGCGCATGCCCAGCGGCTGCGTCACCCGGTGCAGCTGTTCCGTCGCACCAAAACGCGTGCGGATGAACAGCGCACCGTCTGCGGTCCAATCCGCAAACGCCGCAGCACGCAGCTCCGCATAGGCCGCTTGCGCGGCGTCGGGCGCCGCAGCGGCTGCAGGAAAGGGCAGGGTGATGGCGACCAGCGCACAGGCCGCGACGAAGGCGGCAGGAAATCCTTTGGACATCCGGCGATTCTAGCTTGCGCAACCGTTGACACTGCACCCTGCAGCGTCGAAGGTGAGCCGCCTCCCGCGACCATCAGGATGCCCGCACCGTGACCGCGTTCCGCGCCTTCCGCATTCACGAGGACCGTCGTGACGGCAAGCCCGTCATCCGTGCCGGTTTCGAATCCCTGGCACTCGATGACCTGTCTGCCGGCGAGGTCGTCATCCGCGTCGCCTGGTCGGACATCAACTACAAGGACGCGCTGGCCGCGACCGGTGCCGGTCGCATTCTGCGTCGCTATCCGTTGGTGGGTGGCGTGGACCTCTCCGGTATCGTCGAATCCTCCACCGATGCGCGCTACAAAGCCGGCGATCGCGTGCTCGTCACGGGCTGCGGCTTGTCGGAAACCCTCGATGGGGGCTACGCCGAATTCGCGCGCGTGCCTGGCGATGCGGTGATCCCGCTGCCGGAAGGCCTGTCGCTGCGTGAAGCGATGTCACTGGGCACCGCAGGCTTCACCGCTGCGCTGGCCATCCATCGCATGGAACACAACGGCCAGACACCGGCCAAGGGTCCGATCGCCGTGACCGGCGCGACGGGCGGCGTCGGCAGCATCGCCATCGACATGCTGAAAGGCCGCGGCTATCGCGTCATCGCGATCAGCAGCAAGGCGGAACAGGCCGAATACCTCTGCGCGCTCGGCGCCGATGAAGTACTCCTGCGGGGTGACATCGACCTCGCCACGAACCGGCCCTTGGAAAAGGCGCAGTTCGGCGGTGCGATCGACAACGTCGGTGGCGAACTCTTGTCCTGGCTCTGCCGCAGCACCGATGGCTGGGGCAATGTCGCGTCCATCGGCCTTGCGGGTGGCGCGCAGCTCAGCACCAGCGTCATGCCTTTCATCCTGCGTGGCGTGAACCTTCTAGGCATCAACTCCTCCGCCACGCCACGCGAGCCGCGGCTCGCGGTCTGGCAGCGCATCGGCACGGACCTGCGACCGCGCCATCTGGCGCGAGTCGTCACGCGCGAGGTCGACTTCGCGGACCTGCCTTCGGCGTTTGCGGCGTTCATCGACAACCGCAACACCGGCCGCACGCTCGTGCGCATCGGCGGCGGTGAATGACCGCGCCTGCGCAACAGGTCCTGATGGCCTCCCTCGCAGCGCTGTTCCAGGCCTTGCAGGCGCCGGGCTACTCGCAGCAACTCGGTCCATCGGTCCCGGGCGCCACCTCGCCAGGGGGATCGCGCGTGCCCGGCACATCCTTCGAACTCCAGCCCACCGAAGTTGCCGAGCGCCTGCACCGATTCATGGGTGATGCCGCTGGACTCCTGGCCGAGGCGGACTGCCGCGCGCGTCGGGCCGTGCGTGAAGGCCAGGATCCGCCAACGATGCGGGAGGTCTTCGAGGCGATGAACGTCCTGTCGACGCAGGCCAGCGACTGCAAGGAAACGCTGTCCCGATATCAGGCTGCCGTGGCTGGTTTGTATCCGACGAAGCAGCAGCCGCTCGTGCAGGCATTGTTCACGGATCCGGCCAGGCTGGATGCCATGCCGGTGCAGCAGTTCATGGCCGTATTGGTACGCAACGGATGAAGACCCTGAAATCGGGTGCCGAGAAGATGGGACTTGCACTCACTGAGGTGCAGGCCGCGCAGCTCATGCAGCTGGGCGACGAGCTGCGCCGCTGGAACAAGACCTACAACCTCACGTCCGTGGATACGCCCGCCGAGGTGCTCACGCATCACCTGCTCGACAGCCTCGCTGCGCACGATGCGCTGGCTGGCACGCGCATCGCCGACGTCGGCACCGGCGCGGGCTTCCCGGGACTGCCGCTTGCGATCCTGTATCCGGAGCGGCAGTTCCTGCTGGTGGATTCGGCGGGCAAGAAGCTGCGCTTCATCGCGCATGTCGCGCGCCTGCTGAAGCTTTCCAACGTGAAGACGCTGCATGCCCGCGTCGAATCACTGCCCGTCGACCCGCAGGACACGGTCATCACGCGCGCCTTCGCACCGATGCCGCGTCTGGTTGAATGGATCCGCCCGCTCTGCGATGCGCACACGCGCGTCGTCGCGATGAAGGGCAAGTGGCCCCCGCCGCCGGGCTCCGAAGACGAGGGCGATCTGCCCGGCTGGACGGTGGAGTCTTTCCGCCGTGTCGAAGTGCCGGGGCTCGACGCCGACCGGCATCTGGTGTTCCTCAAACTCGCGGGCTGATCAGGCTTCCGGCGGCTTGCCCTTCGGCGCCGCCACGCGCGCGCGCGTCGCGATGCCCGGCTGGCTCGACTGGTAGCCATCGGGCGAGATGCCCAGCACGCTCGAGGGAATCGGGAAGGCGCTGATCAACGACATGAACAGCGACGCCGCATAGGGGATCGACTGGATCAGCATCACCGCGACCCACATCGTGAGGTCAGGGCTGCCGATCTCCTGCGGGATGCGCAGCACGCCCCAGGCCGCGAGCCACAGCGTCACCATCAGCAGCGTTTCTTCGCGCGCGCTCGCAAGCGCCTTGAACAGCGCATGTGGCTCGGCCTTCTTCGGCGTGCGGAAGAACGGCTCGTTGCTCGTGAACAGGCCCTTCATCACGGCAAGGCCGATCGTGTGCGAGACGGCAAGCCCCGCCACCGCAGCGGCGAAAGTCTGCCGCAGGTTCGCGCCGACGCGCGTCGTGTACAGGTGCACGAGCTTCGCGAGCTTGAACGTGAACAGCGCGAGCGGCAGGAAGGAGAACAGCATCAGCGGCGGGTCCACCTTCGACGGCGCATAGATCATCGCCGCTGACCAGCACAGCGCCGCCAGGTTGAAGGACAGGTTGAAGCCGTCCGCGATCCACGGCAGCCAGCCGGCTGCGAAGTGGTAACGCTGGCCCGCGGTCAGTGCGCTGTCGCTGGTCCAGATCGCAGACAGATGCCTGCGCATGATCTGCATCGCGCCGTAGGCCCAGCGATAGCGCTGCTTCTTGAAGTCGATGAAGGTGTCCGGCATCAGGCCACGGCCATAGCTGTCCGGGATATAGGTTGCTTCGTAGCCGGACTCGAACACGCGCAGGCCGAGTTCCGCGTCCTCGGTGATGCACCATTCCGACCAGCCGCCCAGGCGCTCAAGCAGGTCGCGGCGGACCATGGTCATGGTGCCGTGCTGGATGATCGCGTTGCGCTCGTTGCGCGTGACCATGCCGATGTGGAAGAAGCCGCGGTACTCGGCATAGCACATGGCCTTGAAGGCGTTCTCGTCTTCGTCGCGGTAATCCTGCGGCCCCTGCACGATCGCCATGCGCGGGTTGGCGAACGGCGGCACCAGGTCACGCAGCCAGTCCGACGTCACCTGGTAGTCGGCGTCGATGCAGGCGACCACTTCCGCGTCGGCCGCCGTGTGGCGCAGCGCGAAGTTCAGCGCGCCGGCCTTGAAGCCGGCCAGCGGCGCGACATGGAAGAAGCGGAAGCGGGGGCCCAACGTCGCGCAATGCGCCTCGACCGGGCGCCATACAGCCTCGTCCCTGGTGTTGTTGTCGATCACCAGGACCTCGAAGTCCGGGTAATCGAGCGCGACCAGTGCATCGATCGTCGCGATCAGCATGTCCGGCGGCTCATTGTAGGCCGGCACGTGGATGGACACCTTCGGCGTGTAGCTCGACGCCGTTTCCGAGGGCGTCAGCATGCGCAGGCGCTTGTTGACCCAATGGGCTTCGGCCCATTCATGGGCTTCGGCCAGCAGCACCGCGATCACGCCCAGCATGCCCAGCACGAGGAAGGCGCCGACGAGCACCGTCGTCAGCGTCACGTACTGCTGGGAATAGTCATAGATGATGTAGACCGTCGCGGTGGCCGTTGCATAAACGACCAGTGCGAGGAAGAAGCGGCCGCGGGTCTTGAGCGTGTCGCTGTGCAGGTAGAAGGCGATCAGCAACAGCACCGCGATGCCGATCGATATGCCGGCCAGCAGGTGCCAGCCCGGCACGCGGACAATGGCGTCTGTGAACTCGAATTTCGGCTTGCGCGTGACGTCATAGACGCCCCAGTAAGCTTCGACGGCGCCGCCCAGCTGCGACTTCCACGGCTGGTCGAAGGCTTCCATCACGTAATAGATGTAACCCTCTTCCTCCGCCCGGTGGATGAAGCGGCGCAGGAACAGCGCCTCGTTCGGCACGTTGGCCACGGCGTTCTCGCGCGTGCGCCCTTCCGACGGCCAGCCCACTTCGCCGATGACGATCTTCTTGTCCGGGAAGCGCGCCTCGAGCTTCTTCATCTTGTCGATGATGTAGTCGACCGAATCCTCGACCGAGATGCCTTCCCAGAAAGGAAGCATGTGCACGGCGATGTAATCGACATGCTTGGCCAGTTCCGGATGCGCGAGCCAGACATGCCAGGGCTCCGCGGTGCTGACCGGACGCTTCACTTCCGCGCGCACGCGATCCAGGATCTTCGACAGCTCGTCGACCGAGATCTCGTTACGCAGCAGGGCCTCGTTGCCGATGACGACGCGCACGATGTTCCGGTGCTTGCGCACCAGTTCGATCGCCGTGCGGATCTCGTCCTCATTGCGCGCCTCGTCACGCGAGATCCACGCGCCCTGCGCGACGTTCAGGTCGAACTCGGCTGCGATACGCGGGATGGACGCGAGCGAGCCTTGCGTCGAGTAAGTGCGCAGCGCATGTGTCTTGCCGGCGAGCAGCTTCAGGTCGCCGCGGATGTCTTCCTCGGACGGCAGCTGGCTCTGGATCGCGTCCTGGCCTTCCTGGTAGGGCGAGAGCGCGAAGCCCTGCACGACCTTCGGCCAGGGCACCTCGTCCACGGGACGGTTGAGGTAGGCCCAGCCGCCGACCGTGATGGCCGACACGATGGCGAGGACGGCAAAGCCGGCCAGAAAACGCAGGAGCTTGCTCATTAAGGGGGATCGAGACCGACTGGAGTGGCAAAAATACCATGCGCCTCAGGGCTTGCTAGACTTCCGGCCACCATGAAACGTGTCATCGCGGTAGCCAACCAGAAGGGCGGAGTCGGCAAGACCACCACCGCCGTCAACCTTGCTGCGTCGCTCGCGGCGACGAAGCGCCGCGTGCTGCTGGTCGACCTCGACCCCCAGGGCAACGCCACGATGGGCTGCGGCATCGAGAAGTCGGCCGTCGAGAAAGGGGCCTGCGAGGTGTTGCTCGGCGAGTGCACCGCGGCCGAGGCGATCCGCCATGTGCCCGAATCCGGCCTCGCCGTGCTGCCGACCAACCAGGACCTCACCTCCGCCGAGGTGGGCCTGCTGTCCGCGACCGAAGGCCGCGAGACCCGCCTGCGCGAGGCGCTGGCCGCCGTGCGCGGGGATTACGACCTGATCCTGATCGACTGCCCGCCGTCCCTGAACATGCTGACGCTGAACGCGCTGGTCGCGGCCGACAGCGTGCTGATCCCGATGCAGTGCGAGTACTACGCGCTGGAAGGACTGTCGGCACTGGTGGCCACGATCGGCCAGATCCGCGACGCCGTGAATCCGGGCCTGCACATCGAAGGCATCCTGCGCACGATGTATGACCCCCGGAACAACCTCTCCACCGAGGTCAGCGGGCAGCTCATGTCCCACTTCGGCGATACGGTCTTCCGCACGGTCATCCCGCGCAACGTCCGCCTGGCCGAGGCGCCGTCCTTCGGCAAGCCCGTCCTGCTCCATGACAAGGATTCGCGCGGCGCGCTGGCTTACCTCGCCCTCGCCGGCGAGATGATCCGCCGCGAAGAAGAGGGCGCATGAGCCAGAAGAAGCCCACCCTCGGCCGCGGGCTCGCGGACCTGCTCGGCAAGGCGCAGCCCAAACCCGCCACCGCGCCGGTGCCGGTCAATGCCGGCACGCCCGTGGCCGCGACGCCTTCGGCGGCCGAGGCGCCGGCCCTCAAGAAGCCGCCGGGCGAAGAACTGGCCAGCCTGCCTGTCGAGCGCCTGCAGCGGGGCAAATACCAGCCCCGCGTCGACATGCGCCAGGAGGCCCTGGAAGAGCTCGCGATCTCGATCCGCGCCCAGGGTGTGATCCAGCCCATCGTCGTGCGCCAGCTCGACCCGGCCACGCCGGGCGAGACGCCCCGTTACGAAATCATCGCCGGCGAGCGCCGCTGGCGTGCCGCGCAGATTGCCGGCCTGACCTCGATCCCCGCTGTCATCCGCCGCGTGCCCGACGAGGCCGCGATCGCGATGGCGCTGATCGAGAACATCCAGCGCGAAAATCTCAACCCGCTCGAAGAGGCACGCGCCCTCGAGCGCCTGATCGCTGAATTTGGCGTGACCCATCAGCAGGCCGCCGACGCAGTCGGCCGCTCGCGTGCCGCGGTCTCTAACCTCCTGCGTCTGCTTGAATTGGCGCCGGAAGTCGCCGATCTTCTTGAAAAACGCCAGATCGAAATGGGTCATGCGCGAGCCTTGCTGGCCCTCACCACCCGCCGCCAGCAGGTCGAGGTGGGCGCCCTGGTGGCCCGCAACGGGCTTTCCGTTCGTGAGACGGAAGCCCTGGTCCGCAAGATCCTGCAGCCGGCCGGTGGTGGCGGGCAGGATGCCCCGACGCCGCGCGTCGATCCGAACATCACCCGCCTGCAGGACGACTTGTCCGAGAAGCTCGGCGCCAAGGTCCTGATCCAGCACGGCAACGGCGGCAAGGGGAAGCTCGTTGTGCACTACAACAGCCTCGACGAGCTGGATGGCGTCCTGGCCCACATTCAATAGCCTTACGTGGTTTCCGAAGGGTGTCAGGACAGTCAATCGGGTTGAACTGCCAACCAACGGTCCGTATAATTCGCGCGCCTTTGCGGACCGGTGCTCCCTTTGATCCTGACGCGCGACCCTGACACCAGGCGCCTCGCAGCGCGGATACTGCTCGCCCAGTCTGCTTCAACGATTGGTCTCGCAGCCCTGTTCGGGCTGGTCTGGGGCCTCCGGCACGGCGCTTCGGCGCTGGTCGGCGGTGGAATCGGGCTGGTTGCCAACTTGTTCATGACGCTCATGGCGCTGCGCACGGTGCGCAGCGCGGGGGGCGCTCTGGGCCGGTTGCTGGTTGGCCAGTTCGCAAAGGTAGGGCTGACGGTGGCGTTGTTCGTCGTCGTCGCCCGGACGGGAAAGGTGGCCTGGCCGCCGTTTCTCGTTGCCTATGTCGCGACCTTGGTCGCGTTCGCGGTGGTGCCGCTCATGTCTGGTCAGGGAAGGGATATCAAGTAGCGATGGCTTCCGAACACGTCCAGTCTCCGACCGACTACATCGTCCACCACCTGACCCACAACACCGTGGGTACGGGTTTCTGGACCTGGCACGTCGACACGCTGGCCATGTCCGCCGTGCTCGCCGTCATCGTCGGCTTCGTCTTCTGGCGCGCCGCGCGTCAGGCGACCGAGGGCGTCCCCTCGAAGTTCGTCAGCTTCATCGAGCTCATCGTTGATTTCGTCGACACCCAGGTCGGCGAGATCTACCACGGCGACCGCCGTTTCCTGACGGGCCTGGCGCTCACCCTGTTCACGTGGATCATCGCGATGAACACGATGGACCTGCTGCCGCTCGACCTGCCGTCGAACATCGCCGGCCTGATCGGCCACCACCATGCCTTCTGGCGCGTGCTGCCGTCGGCCGACCTCAACGGCACGATCGCCATGGCGATCGTCGTGCTGTTCCTCGTCGTCGGCTACGCCATCCGCGCCAAGGGCATCGGCGGCTATCTGCACGAGTGGATCGCGGCGCCCTTCGGCGGCCATCCGCTCCTGTGGATCCCGAACATCGCGCTGAACGCCGTCGAGCTGCTCGCGAAGCCGGTTTCGCTGGGCATGCGACTCTTCGGCAACATGTTCGCCGGCGAGCTGCTCTTCATGCTGATCGCGTTGCTGGGCATGGCGGCCACCAATGCCGCCACCACCGCCGGCGCGATCCCGTTCTTTGTGGGCCAGGTCCTCATGGGGGCCATCTGGGCGATCTTCCACATCCTGATCGTCGTCCTTCAGGCTTACATCTTCATGGTCCTCCCCA
>CANGMU010000005.1 GCA_947454665.1 Pseudomonadota bacterium
CGCATGTCGATCCAGTTCACGTCCTTCGGTTTCAAGCACGGCATCCCGGGTGATGCCGACTTCGTCTTCGACGCCCGTACGCTGCCCAACCCTTACTGGGACGCAGCGCTGCGCGGCCTCACCGGACGCGACGCCGACGTCGCGCGATTCCTCGAGCAGCACGAAGCCGTCGGGCGACTGCTCATGGACATCGAGCGCTTCATCGAAGGCCGCATTCCCGAATACCACGCGAGCAACCGGCGCTACCTGACCGTCGCCGTGGGCTGCACCGGTGGACGCCACCGGTCGGTCTACCTCATCGAACAGCTGGCGGCCCGCTTCGCGAGCAAGTACGGCGATGTGTCGGTCCGCCACTCGAACCTGCCCGCTTCGGACGAGGCCCCGACCACGGCCCCTACCGCGAATTCGTGAGCGCAGGCGAACGCGTCAAGGCCGCTTACCGGCGGCTGGTTCGCGAACGCGGGCTGGTTGCCGACGAAGGCCAGCATGCCGTGATCCTTCACCTCGCGCGGCTGGCCGATGCGCTTGACAGCGCGCAGACTCCATCCGCGTTCCGCCGCCGTCTCGCAAGACGATTTGCCGGTCCTTTCGCGCTACCCGCGCCGCGCGGCCTCTATCTCTGGGGCAAGGTGGGGCGGGGCAAGACCTGGCTGCTGGACCTATTCCTGGCTCAACTGCCGGCGGACCAGCGCGAGCGCAGCCACTTCCACCATTTCATGCGCGATGTACATCGTGAGCTGGCCGCCCTCAGGCGCATTGAGCGACCGCTGGACCAGGTGGCGGCGGGTATCGCAGCGCGGACGCGCGTGCTCTGTCTCGACGAGCTGTATGTCGCGGACATCGGCGACGCGATGATCCTGCATGGGCTGTTCAATGCCTTGTTGCGCGAAGGTGTGGTCCTGCTGACTTCCTCGAACTGGCCCCCGGATGCCCTGTATTCCGGCGGCCTGCAGCGAGAGCGTTTCCTGCCGGCGATTACCCTGCTGAAAGACCGACTGGACGTGATCGAGCTGGCCGGCGGTACCGACTTCCGGCTGCGGCACTTCGAGCATGCGGACACCTACGTGCTCGATACGGCACCGGATGCGGCCGGGCAGCTTGCAGCGCTCTTTGATTCCCTCGCCGACGGCGCAGCGAACGAAGGGGGCAGCATGGCGGTGGATGGACGCCAGATCCCCGTGCTGCGGGCCGCGAGCGGTATGGGCTGGTTCGACTTCAGCGCGCTCTGTGACGGACCGCGCAGCGCGCTGGATTACATCGAGATCGCCCGTGAACTGCATACCGTCTTCGTGACGGGCGTGCCGGTCCTGGATGCCTTGCGGGACGATGCAGCCCGCCGCTTCGTGACACTGGTCGACGAGTTCTACGACCGAGGCGTGAAACTGATACTGGGTGCCGCGGCTCCGCCGACGCAGCTGTACGTCGGGGATCGACTCGGCGCCGCCTTCGAACGGACGGCGAGCCGACTGATCGAAATGCGCAGCCGCGATTACCTCGCGCGCGAGCACCGCGCGACCGCCTGAGCCCTCAGCGGGATCGCAGGCTGGAGCGGCGATAGCGCCACAGCGCATCCACCGAAAAGATTCCCAGGGCCGCCCAGATCAGGCCGAAGGCAATCCAGCGTTCGGAACCGAAAGGCTCGTGGAAGAAAAACAGGCCCAGCAACAGGCCAACGGTCGGCGCGATGTACTGCAGGAAGCCGAGCATCGTCAGCGGGATATTGCGGGCGGCAACGGCAAACAGGACCAGCGGGACGGCGGTCACTGCTCCGCCCGCGACGAGCATGGCATCAAGCGATAACGGCAGGTGCTGGAAGGCGCCCTCGCCCTGCCACGCGGACCACAGGATGTATCCGAAGGAAGGCGGCAGCATGAGCGTGCTTTCCAGCGCGAGGCCATGCACGGCGTCGACGGGCGTCAGCTTGCGCACCAGCCCATAGCCCCCGAAAGTCAGCGCCAGCACGAGCGCGATGCCCGGCAACGCGCCCAGCTTGACCGCGAGCCAAGCCACGCCCGCGAAAGCCACGGCGACGGCCAGTCCCTGCAGCACATTCAACCGCTCACGCAGGAGGACGACGCCGAACAGGACGTTGGCCAACGGCGTGATGAAATACCCGAGGCTCGTGTCGATCACATGTCCGTTGTTGACGGCAGCGATATAGACCGCCCAGTTCACCGAGATCAGCGCGGAACTCAGGGCAAGCCGCGCCACGGTCGCCCGTGTCAGCCTGCGCCACCAGCCGATGTCGCCCTTCAACGCGAGATAGATCCAGACCGCCACGGCACACCAGGCGATTCGCTGTGCCAGCAGCTCGAAGGTGGGCAACGCCTGAAAGAGATGCCAGTAAAGGGGGAAAAGGCCCCAGATGAAATAAGCGGCGACGCCAGCCATATAGCCACGGCGTTGTGCAGGGGGACTCATGGCCGGATCCTACGCTTATAATCCGGTGGATTCAGGCCCGGCCCGCGACCGAGGCCCAACCAGGGAGTGCCGTTGAAGAACGTCGCCGATTTCATCATCCGTTTCGGCCAATGGCTCGACACGGAAGGCAAGCCCACCAGGGCGCTCCCGGAGTTCGCGCAGGATCCTGGCGAGGTCGAGCGCATGTACCGGATGATGACGCTGTGCCGGCTGTTCGACGCCAAGGCCGTCAACCTCCAGCGCACCGGCCGGCTCGGCACCTATGCACCGTGCACCGGGCATGAAGCCACTCACGTCGGCGTTGGCGCGGCGATGCAACCCGAAGATGTCCTCTGCCCGGTCTACCGCGAATATGGCACGCAGCTGTGGCGCGGCGTGACGCTCACCGAAATCCTCGTCTACTGGGGCGGTGATGAACGCGGCACCGACTTTGCCGGTCCACGCCAGGACTTCCCCTGGTGCGTCCCCATCGCCTCGCAGACACCGATCGCGGCAGGGGTCGCCATGGCCTTCAAGGTACGCGGCGAGCCGCGTTGCGCCGTGGCCTATATTGGTGACGGCGGCACTTCGGAGGGCGCGTTCTACGAAGCCATGAATGCAGCCGGCGCCCAGAAGCTGCCCGTGGTCTTCGTCGTCGTGAACAACGGTTGGGCCATCTCGGTGCCGGTCGCCGCGCAGACCGCTGCACAGACACTCGCCCAGAAAGCCATCGCCGCCGGGATCCCCGGCGTGCAAGTGGACGGCAACGACGTGATCGGCGTGCGCGCCGTAATGGAAGAAGCGCTGGTCCGCGCACGGCGCGGTGGCGGCCCCACCGTCGTCGAAACCCTGACTTATCGACTGAGCGACCACACGACGGCCGACGATGCCACGCGCTACCGGCCGGCAGGTGAGCTCGAGGCCGCCTGGCTCCGCGAGCCGCTGGTCCGCACGCGCCGTTACCTCGAATCGCTCGGCGCCTGGGACGATGCGCGCGAACAGGCCCTGCGCAGCGACTGCGCCGCGCAGATCGACGCGGCGGTGCAGGCTTACCAGGCCACGCCGAAGGATTCGACCGACGCGATGTTCGACCACCTCTTCGCGAATCCGCCCGAAGCACTCGAAGAGCAGAAAGACACCGCACGACGCTGGGCCGCACCGCGCGGCACGGGGCACTGATCCATGGCGAAGGTCACGCTCGTCGAAGCCGTCAACATGGCGCTCGCCTGGGAGATGGCCAACGACCCGGATGTCGTGCTGCTCGGCGAGGACATCGGCCGTAACGGCGGTGTGTTCCGGGCCACCGTCGGCCTGCAGGAGCGTTTCGGCCCGCTGCGCGTGCAGGATTCCACGCTGGCCGAGGGCGCGATCGCCGGCATGGCGGTGGGCATGGCCTCGCAGGGCCTCAAGCCTGTGGCCGAGATCCAGTTCATGGGTTTTCTCTACCCGGCGCTGGACCAGATCGGCAACCACATGGCCCGCATGCGAAACCGCACGCGCGGCCGGCTGACGATGCCGATCGTCATGCGCATGCCCCATGGCGGCGGCATCCATGCGCCGGAGCACCACTCGGAAAGCCTCGAGACGCTGCTCTGCCACCACGCAGGATTGCGCGTGCTCTGTCCCTCGTCACCGGCTCGTGCGTATGGCCTGCTGCTGGCCGCGATCCGCGACCCGGATCCTGTGATGTTCCTGGAACCCACGCGGCTCTACCGGATGGCGAAACAGGAAGTGCTCGACGATGGCCTCGCGCTGCCCCTCGACCGCGCTTTCCGGCTGCGCGAGGGCGAGGACGTCACCGTCGTCACCTGGGGCGCGATGACGCACGACGTGATGCGTGCCGCGGAACAGCTATCTCTCGAGAAGATCGGCTGCGACGTGATCGACCTCGCCTCCCTGTCGCCGATAGACCATGACACCGTGCTCGACTCGGTGGCACGCACGGGTCGGCTGGTGATCGTGCACGAGGCCGCCCGTCACTGTGGCGTCGGCGCGGAAGTGGCCGCCACGGTCGCCGAGCGCGGACTTCACGACCTGCTCGCGCCGGTCCGTCGCATCACCGGATACGATACGGTGATGCCCTACTTCAAGCTCGAGCATGACTACATCCCGAGCGTCGCCCGCATCGTGGATGGCATCCGCGAAACCGCCCGGACCTGAGGAAAGCCATGTCCCGATTCAATCTCCCGGACCTGGGCGAAGGTCTGCAGGAAGCCGAGATCGTCCGCTGGCATGTCGCCGTCGGGGACCGCGTCGCGGTCGACCAGCCGATGGTGGCGATGGAAACGGCCAAGGCTGTCGTCGAAGTGCCCTCGCCGGTGGCAGGAGTCGTTTCGGCGCTGTACGGCAAGCCTGGCGACACGGTCGCCACCGGTGCGCCACTGGTCGACTTCCGGCTCGATGACGAAGCCCCCGCAGCGGCCACCACCGCGGTGACGACCGCCTCCGGTGGCGTCGTGGGCCATATGCCGACGAGTGACGAGGAACTGCATGAGCCGGCGCTGCCGCGCAGTGCGGCTGGCGCCCCGGGGCGCCGAAGGCGTGCGCTGCCCGCCGCCCGCGATCTGGCACGCCGTTCGGGCGTGGATATCGAGACGCTTGCCGGCACCGGTCGCGACGGACTGGTCACCGTGGACGACGTACAGGCCGCCATGGTCCGCGCCGAACCGGGTGCGCAGGTCGCAACCACGACACCAACGCGCAGCCCGGCAGGTGGTGCTGAAGGCGAACTTGAAGTGCTGCGCAGCCTGCGCCGGGCGATGGCGCAGAGCATGTCGCTGGCCCGTGACAACGTCATGGAGTGCACCGTCTGCGACGACGCGGACATCGAGCACTGGGAATCGGGCAACGACTACACCTCGCGCCTGTTGCGCGCCATCGCAGCGGGTTGCCGTGCGGAGCCAGGTCTCAACTCGTGGTTCGACGCCACCTCACAGGGCCGTCGCCTGTTCCACCACATCGACGTCGGCATCGCCGTCGACACGCCGGATGGCCTGCTGGTGCCAGTCATCCGCGACGTGGGCAACCGCTCTTCCGCCGAACTGCGCGCGGACATCAACCGGCTGAAGGTCGGCGCGCGGGACCGCAGCCTGCCGGCTTCGGACCTGCGTGACTTCACCTTCATGCTGTCGAACTTCGGCGTGATGGCCGGTCGATACGCGACGCCGGTCGTGGTGCCGCCCGCCGTGGCCATCCTCGGCGCGGGCAAGGTCTCGCGCGATGTGGTGGCCGTCGGGGACAAGATCGAGATCCACCGCCGCATGCCGCTGTCCTTGACCTTCGACCACCGCTGCGTGACGGGCGGTGAGGCCGTCCGCCTGTTGGGAGCGGTCATCAAGGATCTTGAACTGCGCTCATGAGCCGCGACGCCGACCTCGTCCCTTGATCCGCGCAAGGTGCGTTAACATCGCTGACCTTTCCGCGTGCCCAGCAGGAGTTCCCCAGTGACCGGCAAGCTCGTCCTCCTCCGCCATGGCCAGAGTGTCTGGAACGTCGCCAACCTGTTCACCGGCTGGACCGATGTCGACCTTTCCGACCAGGGCCGCGAGGAAGCGGCCTCGGCGGGCCGTGAACTGCTCAAGACGAGCATCGCCTTCGACTACTGCTACACGTCGGTGCTAAAGCGCGCGATCCGCACGCTGAACATCGCGCTCGACGAAATGGACCGGCTTTGGCTGCCGGTCGAAAAGACCTGGCGCCTGAACGAGCGCCACTACGGCGCGCTGCAGGGCCTCGACAAGGCGCAGACGGTGGAACGCCACGGCGATGCGCAGGTGAAGATCTGGCGCCGCAGCTATGACATCCCGCCGCCCCCGCTGGATCCTTCGGACGAGCGTCACCCGAAGCACGACCCGCGCTACGCGGGCGTCGACGCGGCGCTGCTGCCAGGCACGGAGTCGCTGAAGGACACGCTCGCGCGCGTGCTGCCGTTGTGGAACGAGAGCATCGCGCCGCGCCTCAAGACAGGCCAGAACGTGCTGGTGGCCGCGCATGGAAACAGCCTGCGCGCCATGGTGAAGATGCTCGACAACGTCTCCGAGAAGGACATCACCGAGCTGAACATCCCGACCGGCGTACCGCTGCTCTACGACCTGGACGCGGACCTGAAGCCGATCTCCAGCCGTTATCTGGGTGATCCGACTGCCATCGCGGCCGCGGCCGAGGCCGTGCGCCGCCAGACGGAAAAGAAGTAAGCCAGGACGCGATCCGGAGTCAGATCTTCCGGATCGTCCTGCTGTTCGGACCGCCGCTCACGGCCCAGCCGTCGTAGCGGCCGTCCTTCTCCTCGACCATCGCGCGGAACCGCCGCGTGCGTTCCGACATCTGCTCGACGACAAGCCGCATCGTGGCGCTGGCGTGCAGGCTGTAGCGCTCGCCCTCGTCTTCCTTGCGGTAGTCGATGGCATAACCTTCAGGCTCCAACTGCGCAGCGATGTCCTTGCAGGTCGCCTCGTCGGGCAGGTCGAAGAAGAAATCCACCGGATGCGCGTCAAAGGGCGACACGCCAGCCTTGCGCAGCTGTGCGATGAATCGGGCGTCCCAGTCATCCTCGCGCGGCTTCGACACGCGGCGGAACTGCGACACGATGCGGAACAGGGACATCGCGGCCAGCGCGACGAGTACGGCCATAAACCAGTTCATGCGACGGTCCTCTCCTCAAGCCAGGGCAACGCGCCGTCGCGGCCCTGCAGTTCCAATGCGAATTCAAACCGACCCAACGCCAGGCAATGCGCGAAATCGTCCTCCGGCGCCCAGGTGGCTTCCGGGTCGAAGAACTTCTGCGCCGAGGGCGCTGCACGCAGTCTCGCCTCGACACCAGCCGTATCATAAGGGCTGCCCCGCAGCAGCGCCTCGAGCCATTCGGCGCAGACGTCGTCCTCTTCCGTGCGCATTCTGGCCTCGCTGCCCATCCGCACGAGCGTGACGGCCTGCGGCGCCAGCTTCTGGATGTAACGCGCCGTCGCCGGCGCGTTCACGAGTGCGGCGGACAACACGACCTCGGCGTTGCGTGCACCGGTCAGCCCCTGCGTGCCGGCATGCGTGGTCTGGATGATCGTCCGGCCCGACAGCGCCATGGCCGCCGTTTCGGACGGTGAATTGCCGACGTCGAAACCGGGCAGCTTCCTGGCGAACCGCTCGCCGAACAGCAGCCAGTCGGGATGCTGCGCCTTGAGCGCGCGGGCCTGCTCGACTTCCGCAATCGGGATGACGCGCGCCACGCCACGTGAAAAGGCGTAGCACTGCAGCGAAGACGCCCGGAAGACATCGATGACGACCGTGACGCCACGCGCCTCAACGGCACCGGCAACATGATCGGTGACGTGGACCTGCACGCGCTTCAGACCTCGATCACGCGACCGTGATCACCCGGCTCCTGGTTCACCGATATGACCGTAGCCTTCGGGAAGAAGTTGAACTCGGAAGCGCTGGCCCAGGTATAGGCACCCATCGCGCCGCCGACCACGAGGTCGCCGACGTTGAGTTTCGGCAGTGGCACATCTTCCGCGATCACGTCGATGCTGTCGCAGGTCGGGCCTGCCAGCACGGCCGCATGCAGAGGGCCTTCCCGCAATGCACGCACCGGATATCGGGCATGGTCGTAGATCTGTCCGCTGTACGAGCCATACACGCCGTCATCGAGGTAATACCACCAGCGGCCCTCGCGCTGCGCGCGACCCATGACGGTGGAAACGGCGATCGCCGACGGACCGGCGATGAAGCGGCCTGGCTCGGCGATCACGCGGATGCGCTTCGGCAGACCCGCGAGCGCCTTGCGGATGGGGGCGCAGAAGCGGCTGATGGATTCAACCGGCTGCCGATATTCGATCGGAAAGCCGCCGCCGATATCGAGCGTATCGAAACGGCCCAGCTTTTCCTTGCGGGCGTCGGCCAGCAGCTTCGCGCAGACGGCAATGGCCTCGACATGCTTGCGCGCGTCCGGTGCCTGACTGCCCACATGGAACGAGAAACCACGCACCGGCACGCCAAGCTTCGCAGCCAGCCGCGCCAGCTCCAGCGCATCCTCAGGGTCGCAGCCGAACTTGCGCGACAGGTCGCTGACGACGCCCGGCGAACGGAAGGACACGCGCAGCAGCAATTCGGCTTCATCACGATAGCGACGGAACTTCTTCACTTCGTCCGGATTGTCCGCGACGAACACGCGCACGCCGGCGTCCAACGCGTTGCGGATGTCCTTGTCGCGCTTGATCGGATGCGTGTGGATGCAGCGCTTCGGGTCCGCATCCAGGCGAGACGCCAGCTGCACCTCGCCTGTCGTCGCCAGGTCGAGCCAGCCACCCTCCTCGAGGATCGTGCTGACCACGGCCGGATGCGGCAGCGGCTTCAGCGCGTAATGCAGGTCCACGCCTGGCAGTGCCTTGGCCAGCGCCCGGTACTGGGCGCGCACGCGCTCGCAGTCGATGATGACCAGCGGCGAACCATAGCGGTCTACGAGACGCTGGATCTGGGCAGGCGTGAACGGATCGATATAGGACTGGGCCATGTCAGTGGCGCTCCGGGCGACCAGGTTGCAGGAAGGAAATCAGGGTAAATCTGACGCAGGGACATCGTCCCCGGCAGCGGCTCGGGAAAGGCGGTCGCGGACCGCATCCCATTCCGCGTCTGTCGGCACCGCTTCGACCAGCAGTCGGTCGCAGCCGGCCTTGTCGAGCGCCCGAAGGTTCGCGTACAGCGCATGGGCATAGACCGCAGGGTCGGTGCCGCCAACCAGCCATACGGCCGAAGCCGCGTTCGCAGTCGTCGGTCGAAGCGAGAGCACAGCGAGGCGATGCCCGGCCGTGATACCTGCTGCAATCGCCGCATCCAGCGATATCGAGGAAACCAGCGACACGGGTGTCTGAGGCGCGTAGTGCGACGTCGTACTGCCCGGTACGCGCGGCGCGTTGACCGCAACGCCCACCGCAATGCCACCCGCCACCGCGGCCAGCTGCGCAGGCGTGATCGCACCCGGCCGCAGCAGGCGCGGCGGATCTTCGAGGCAGGACACGATCGTCGACTCCAGGCCGACGTCGCTGTCGCCGCCGTCCAGCACGCAGGGCAGTGCATCGCCGAATTCGTCGCGCACATGGGCCGCGCAGGTCGCGGACACGCGGCCATAGCGATTCGCGGATGGCGCCGCGATGCCGCCACCGAAAGTCTGGAGAAGTGCCCGCGCAACCGGGTGGGACGGCACGCGCAAGGCAACGCTGTCCTGGCCACCGGTCACCGCGTCCGGCACCCGCGCTGCCCGTTGCAGCACCAGCGTGAGCGGGCCTGGCCAGAAGGCCGCGGCCAGGCGACGCGCAGCGGGCGGCACGTCCACCGCCCAGTCATCGAGCTGGGTGGCATCGTGCAGGTGGACGATCAGGGGGTGTGTCGCGGGGCGCCCCTTCAGCGCGAAGACCTCGCGCACAGCGTCCGCATTGCGGGCATCTGCACCGAGTCCATAGACGGTCTCGGTCGGAAACGCGACGAGACGACCGGCGCGCAATGCGTCCGCCGCCGCTGTCACATCTGCCTGGTTTGCCGGAACGACCCCTGTCATCCCGGCATTCTACCCGTGCCGTCAGTCGATCGCCCGGCGCTCCCAGCCCGAGGCGCCGCGACGCAGCTCGTAGGTAGGCCAGTAATGCCGGTCGAGCTTCAGCGTGATCACTTCCGGGGTGTTGTTCCAGGTCAGCGTGCGGATCCGGATCGAAGCGCGATCCGGACGACCGGACACCACCTTGAGGAAGGCATCCAGGTCCGGCGTCGGCTGACCATCCACCTCGATGATGCGACGGCCCGGCAACAGGCGGTAACGCGTCGCCGGTGATCCGTAGGTGAAATAGGCCACGTACACACCCTCCGGCTTGATGCCACGCTGCGTGCTCATCGCACGATGGGGCGCCTGCAGCGTCGCGCCGGCCCAGTGCACGACGCGATCGACATCAGTGCCAGGCAGCGCCGTCGTCGGCACATCGAAAGACAGCTCGTTGTCCCCGCGCCAGACCGTGACACGCACGCTGTCTCGGTCCGACACGGCCCGTTCCACCTCGCGGAACTGCGTGACGGCCTTGCCGTCCACCGCGAGCAACAGGTCACCCTGCTGCAGGACACGGGCGGAGCTCGCGCCACCGGTCAGGCGCACGATCGACAGGACCTGCCGCTTTTCCGGGCTCGCCTGTTCGAGCCTGCGCACCCACTCTTCCGACAAGCCGAGATCTCGCGCACCCGACAAGGGCTGCAAAGCGAGGTCGACGTCCAGCGTATGGAGCAAGGTGCCGGCACGCAGGTGCGCGAGCATCTCGTCGACCAGATCGATCGGCACGCCCCGGTTGCCCTGCAGTGTTTCGCGGCCGTTCTCGAAGGAGAAGCTCGACCACAGGCCGAGCACGGCACCGCGGGCGTCGGTCAACACTCCATCGAAATCGCCCGGCGGATTGAGCAACTGCGCCACCTGGACGCCACCATCCCGGAATTGCATCGTGCGCGACAAGGGCAGCAACAGCGGGTCGATCGACGCGATGGAGGTCGCGCGCGATTTCAGCGTGCCAGCCGCATCGAGGCCAACGACATTGATCGACTGTCCGGCCTTGAAGCCCTTGAGATCCAGCTTCGCGGCCTTCACCGGTGTCTTGCCGATGAGTGCCGGGTCGTAGGACACGATGGCAAGGTTGTGCAGCGGATGGATGAACTCCACCTTGCCGGGCACTTCCAGCGCGCCCGCAAAGGTGATGCGGACATCACCCATCGATACCGGCACCGTGTTGCGATCGGTCACGACGAGACCGCGCACCGCGTCCACGATGAGGCCCGTGCCGCGGTAATTGCGATCCGTGATGCCCGAGACCGGATAGGGCATGTCGAAGCCCAGGTTGACCAGCGACGGCGCCAGCTGCGCGATCAGCGGATCGGGATTGCTCGGGAACGTGGTGGAGCCGGTGGGACGCGCCTTTGGCGCAGGCCCCTGCGGCAGGTCTTCGCAGGGCCACAGCCCGCTGGCGTCATCACGGCGACACTGGCGCGCCGGGAACCAGCGACGGTCCATGCGGAAGCTGCGCAGCACGCTGCCGTTGGAATCATCCATCGTCGTGTAGCGGATGCTGGCTCGATCACCGTCGGCCAGCCCGTCCAGCACGGTGCGGAAGTCCGCGAGTCGCTGTACCGGTTTGCCGTTCAGGGCGGTGACCAGCGCCGCGCGCGGCACACCAGCGGCACCCAGGACATAGCCGGGATTGGCGACAAAGACACCACGCACCGGCAGGTTGAAGTGGCGCGCCTGCTGGTAGGACAGGTCATGCACGACAGCTTCGCCGAACTCGACGAAGGCCGATGGGGTGATGGCATCGAGGTCGCCGACTTCGAGCGGAACCTGCAAGGTCGCGCCGCCACGCTGCACTTCCAGCGTGACGGTCTGGCCGATGGCATCGTCCAGCAGGGATTCGAGAGGCTCGAACTGCGTCACGAAGCGTTCGTTCACCTTCACCAGGACGTCGCCCGCCTGGATCTTGCCGAAGGCCGGCGACCCGGCCTGCACCTGGTCCACGACCAGCATGCCCGTCCCCTTCGGAAAGGCCAGGCGGATCGCCGCTTCGGTGTCGCCGGTCAGGCCGAGACGCTTCACTTCGTCGAAGGGCGTGTATTCGAACACAGTCTGCAGGGTGCCGCGCGTCACCGGATTGCCGGCACGCAACAGCTCGACGGCGCGGCGCACGCGGCCCAGTGGCAGGTAGAAGCTCGATGCATTGCCGGTCGCACCGCCCGCGTTCAACGCGACCACACGACCCTCGATGTCGATGACCGGCGAACCTGAGGAACCCCCGGACGTGCCCGACGCCGCCTGGATGTAGAACGTGTTGAAGTCGTTGTACTTGCCCGAGCCATACACCGGCGCCTCGCGGTCCAGCCGCGCCAGGGTGCCGGCGAGGATCGACAGCTGCTCGCCCGCGTTGTTGCCAATGACGCGGATTTCGCGGCCCACCTGTGCGCCCTCCGGATGCAAGGGCAGCGACTGCGGCTTGATGAACTTCAGCTTGGACGGGTCGTAACGGTACAGGCCGAAATCGTGCACCGGATCGCGATAGACCGGATACAGCTGCACCTCCTCGCGATCGAGGAACGTGGCCTCGGCGGTCACCGGACCAGGCGTGACGACATGGCGATTGGTGAGGATCAGCCCGCGTTCCGCATCGATCACGAAGCCGGTCGCCTGGGACGACGTGCTCCATTCGGTATCGAACGCGCGCGTGCCATCGATCTGGATCGCCACGACACTCTTGGCGATACGCTCGAGCGTGGCGGCCCAGGTCGCGTCTTCCTTGCCGGGCGATTGGGCGACCGCAGGCATGACAGGGGAGAGGCACAGCGCAACGCCGCACCAGACAACAAGACTTCTTGCGGTATGTCTCACAGGAGCACCAGGAGCCAGGTGACGACCAGCCAGACCAGCGACAGGAGGACCGCTGCCGAACCCAGATCCTTGGCGAGGCCCGACAGGACATGCCGTTCGAGCCCGATGCGGTCGACCGTCGCCTCGATCGCGCTGTTGAGCAACTCGACGACGAGCACGAGCAGCATCGGGGCCACCAGCAGGGCCCGCTCGATCCCGTTCTTGCCCAGGTAGAGCCCCAGCGGGATCACGACAACGGCCAGCCAGAGCTCCTGGCGGAAGGCGGCCTCCTCGCGGTAGGCGCCCGCGAAGCCCTTTCGGCTCGAATCGAGGGCCCGGAACAGTCGTGTAAGGCCTTGGGGCTTCGGTCGGTCCATTCGGCGGTCCCATCGGGTGTACAAGTGGGTTCGCAAGCAGTCTAGCAATACAATGCCCGTCACCATGAGCTTCAAGCGCCGCCAAACCGCCCTCGTCAGAGTGGGCGACATCCGCATCGGCAGTGACGCGCCTATCGCCGTCCAGTCGATGACCAACACCGATACGGCCGATATCGACGGCACCGTCGCGCAGGTCCGCGCGCTGGCCACCGCCGGCTCCGAACTCGTCCGCATCACGGTCAACAGCGCCGAGGCTGCCGATGCCGTGCCGCGCATCCGCGAGCGGCTCGATGCCGCCGGCGTGAAAGTACCGCTGATCGGCGACTTCCACTTCAACGGCCACAAGCTGCTGCGCGAATACCCCGACTGCGCGAAGGCACTCGCCAAATATCGCATCAACCCGGGCAACGTCGGGCGCGGCAGCAAGCGTGATACGCAATTCGCCGAGATGATCGAGATCGCCTGCCGCGAGGACAAGCCGGTGCGCATCGGCGTGAACTGGGGCAGCCTCGACCAGGCCCTGCTCGCCCGCCTCATGGACGAGAACAACGCGCTTCCCACGCCGGCCACGGCACAGACGGTGATGCGCGAGGCCATCGTGCGCTCGGCGCTGGAATCGGCCGCGCTGGCCGAGGACGTCGGCCTGCCACATGACCGCATCATCCTGTCAGCCAAGGTCAGTGCCGTGCAGGACCTGCTCGCCGTCTACCGCCTGCTCGCCGGACGCTGCGACTACCCACTGCACCTCGGACTCACGGAAGCGGGCATGGGCTCCAAGGGCATCGTGGCCTCGACCGCTGGCATCGGCGTGCTGCTGGCCGATGGCATCGGCGACACCATCCGCGTGTCACTGACCCCGGAACCGGGCGGCGACCGCACACAGGAAGTGATCGTCGCACAGGAGATCCTGCAGACCATGGGGCTGCGTGCCTTCCTGCCGATGGTGATCGCCTGCCCCGGCTGCGGCCGCACGACCAGCACCTATTTCCAGGAACTCGCGCAACGCATCCAGTCGCACATCCGACATCGCATGCCGGCCTGGCGCGCAGCACATGTCGGCGTCGAGGACATGACCGTCGCGGTAATGGGCTGCGTCGTGAACGGCCCGGGTGAGAGCCGCCACGCCAGCCTCGGCATCAGCCTGCCCGGTACCGGTGAACGTCCGGTCGCGCCCGTCTACGAGGACGGCGAGAAGACCGTCACGCTGAAGGGCGACCACATCGCCGAGGAATTCCAGGACCTCATCGAACGCTACATCGACCGCAAGTACCCTCGGAGGCCTGCCCCATGACGCAACTTGCCGAACGCCGCTGCCTGCCCTGTGAAGGCGGCATGGCTCCGCTGACGCGGGCCGCTGCCGAGGAAGTGCTGCAAAACCTCGACGAGGGCTGGCAACTCGCGCCGGAAGGTACGCACATTCTGCGGGAATTCCGCTTCAAGGATTTCTATCGCACGATGAGCTTCGTGAACGCGGTAGCCCACATCGCAAACATCGAGGACCACCATCCGGACCTGGAGGTGGGCTACAACTATTGCCGCCTGCGGTACATGACGCACGCCATCCACGGGCTGTCGGAAAACGACTTCATCTGCGCGGCGAAGATCGATGCGCTGCCGCTGATCTGACGCAGGCTGCCGCGACCGTCAGGCGCGCGCGTAGCGCGGCAGGTCGCCGGACAGCCCCAACGCCTGTCGCGTGAGTGCCTCGCGCAACACACGCGAACGTGCAACCCACCCCAAGCCTTCCCGCGCAATGCGGCCAGTCAGGTCGGGTGCGCCACGGAAGGCCGCATCCAGCTGGTCCATGACCGCACCGACCACCGCATTTCCCGCGCGCCGTTCACGTTCATAGCGACGCAGCAGGCGCGGCGCAGCCGGATCTTCCCGAGGCGGACGGTCTGCGATGGCCTCGCACAGCGCAGCCGCATCGAGCAGTCCCTGATTCACGCCCTGTCCCGCGAGCGGGTGAATGGTGTGCGCCGCATCGCCAACCAGCACGCAGCGTCCGGCTGAGAAACGCTCGGCCATCATGCGCCGCAGGGGAAAGGCTCGACGCTCGCTCACCACCTGCAGTGAACCCAGCACCCGCGCGCTCGCCCGCGTGAGCGCGACATTGAATGCCTGCTCATCGAGCGCGAGCAGCCTGGCCGCTTCTTCATCGATGGCCGACCAGACGAGGGAACAGTGGCCATCGGCCAGCGGCAGCAAGGCCAGTGGCCCCGTTGGCAGGAAGACCTGCCAGGCCGTCGACCCATGCGGCAGTTCGCAGGCGACGGTCGCCACGATCGCCCGCTCGCCATAGCCGCGTGTGGGCGCCGCGATGCCCACCGCTTCGCGCACGCGCGACGCCGCCCCATCCGCACCGACGACCAGACGAGCGCGGACCATGGGCCCCGACGTGCGCAACAGCACGGCGTCCGACTGCTGGTTGATGTCCTGCAGGGTCTCGCGCAACAGCCGTCCGCCACCGTCTTCGAAGGCCTTCAGGGCCGCGACCTGGAGGTTGCGGTTTTCGATGATCGCACCCAGGTCCCGTTCCGCCATCGCCGCGGCATCGAAGCACAGCGCATCGAGGCCATCGGGTGCGCTCCCCTCGTGCCAGACGCGCATCGACTGATAAGGGGCCACTCGCGTGGCGTCCAGCAGCGGCCAGGCTCCGGCGGCACGGAGAATCCGTTCGCTGGCCCGGGAGACGGCGGACACGCGCAATTCGAAAGCGGAACCGGCGATGGCCGCTTGCGGCCGCTCTCTTTCCAGCACGACGACGCGGGCTGGATCGATGCGCGCCTGGCGGACCAGCAAGGCACCGAGCGCCGCGCCCACCATGCCACCACCGACGATGGCGACCTCTGCTTCGACTAGGGTGCCATCGGCACCTGTGCTCACAGCGGCAGGCCTCGCGTCAGTCGCGGGCTGCTGCCACCGAAGCCGAAACTGATGCGACTGAGTGCGCGCTTGGCCGGCGGCAACAGGTCGAAGGCCAGCAGGCCCAGGTTGCGCAGGGCGGCGCGTCCGGAGCGCGCATCCGAAAAGCCCCGCACCAGACGATCCGTGAACTGCACGACGCCATCACGGTCCTGGGCCCGTTGGGCGGCATAGGCCGTCAACAATGCCGGCGCTCCGATATCGCCGCCACCCCGCGCCGCATCGGCCAGCAGTTCGGCCAGCGCCGCGGCATCGCGCAGCCCGAGGTTGAAACCCTGTCCTGCGACGGGATGCAGGGATTGCGATGCATTGCCCAGCAGGACAGCACGCGTGGCGATGCCCTCGCCCGCGCGCACCAGGGCGAGCGGATAGGCAACCCGCCGCCCCACTTGCTGCGCACGACCCGCGCGCCAACCGAAGGCCTCCTGCCAACGTGCGAGGAACGCAGCATCATCCAGCGCCATCAGCGCCCGTGCATCGTCCGGTCTCGCGGCCCAGACCATCGCACGCCAGTTCCCTGCACCGGACACCCTCAAGGGCAACACGGCCATAGGGCCGGCGCTGGTGAAGCGCTCGTAGGCCGTGCCGTCATCGCGGGCATCCGTGCGCACTGGCGCGATGATCGCGGTCTGGTCGTAATCCTCGCGCGTCGCAGCGATGCCAGCCGCCGCGCGGACCAGCGACTGGGCGCCATCGGCCGCCACGACAAGCGGCGCCACGACTTCGCGCGTGGCACCGTCATGTTCGAAGGTCACGCGTGCCGCAGCCTCACCCAGCGCGATATGCGTCGCCCGCGCAGGCAGGCAGACCTCGACGCCGGCACAGCCCCGCAGCGCTGCCCAGACTTCGCGACCGATGACGCGATTCGGCACGACATAGCCGAGCGCGGACTGACCGAACTCCTCGGCCTCCAGCCGGGCAAAACCAAAGCGACCTGCGTCGGACACATGGATGCGTCGGATCGGCGCAGACTCGGGCAGCAGCTTCTGCCAGAGGCCCAAGGCCTCGAACACCTGTCGACTGCCGTTGCCCAGGGCCGTCGTACGCTCGTCGAAACTGGGCTGGTCGCCCGAGCCCGGCTCGAAGGCTTCGATCACCAGCAGGCGCAACCCCAAGGGCGCCAAAGCCAGCGCAAGGCTCGCGCCGACCATGCCACCGCCGACGATGACGACATCGTGCGTGCAGGTCGTGGCGCGGGCGTCGAGCATGCCGCGACTCAGGCTACCGACGCGGCGGCCATCAGGGCCTCGATTTCGTCGGCGGCCTTGGGTACGCCGTGCGTCAGCACCTCGCAGCCGTCACGCGTCACGGCCACGTCGTCTTCGATGCGGATGCCGATGTTGGCGTAACGCTTGGGCACACCCTTCATGCCGGCCGGGATATAGATGCCCGGCTCGACCGTCATGACCATGCCCGGCTCCAGCACGCGCCATTCGTCGCCGACCTTGTAGTCGCCGACGTCATGCACATCCATGCCCAGCCAGTGGCCGGTGCGGTGCATGAAGAACTTCCGGTAGGCACCGTCCTTGATGAGCGCCGGCACCTTGCCCTTCAGAAGGCCTGCGCGGACCAGGCCGCGCGTGACGACCTCGACCGCCGCGTCATGCGGCGCATTCCAGTGGTTGCCTGGATAGACCTGCGCGATGGCCGCGAGCTGTGCGTCGAGCACGATGTCATAGATCTCTCGCTGCGCTGGAGAAAAGCGGCCATTCACCGGCCAGGTGCGCGTGATGTCGGAGGCATAGCAGCCGACTTCGCAGCCGGCGTCCACCAGCAGCAAGTCGCCGTCGACCAGCGGCTGGTCGTTCTCGCGGTAATGCAGGATGCAGCTGTTGGCGCCGCCGCCGACGATGGGTTCGTAGGACGTGTCGGCATTATGGCGACGGAATTCATGCAGGAGCTCCGCAACGATGCCGTACTCGGTGCCCCCCGGCCGGGTATGGCGCATCGCGCGCACATGGGCGGCAGCGGCGATCTCGGCAGCAGTGCGCATCATCTGCAGCTCGCCGCGGCTCTTGTAGAGCCGCATGTCGTGCAGGACGTGGTCCAGCGCGATCATTTCCTGCGGCGGGTGCTTGCCGTGGCGGGCCTGCGTGCGCAGCGCGTTCAACCAGCCGACGACGCGCTGGTCGAATTCCGGATGTGTGCCCATCGCGTAATAGACCTTCTCCCGGTTCTCCATGAGCCCGGGCAGGATCTCGTCGATGTCGGTGATCGGGAAGGCATCGTCCGCGCCGAAGCGCTCGACGACACCAGCGGGCCCGGCACGGCGACCGTCCCAGGTTTCGCGCAGCGGATCGCGGTCGCGCACGAACAGGATGTATTCGCCGTGGGGACGGCCGGGCACCAGTACGGCGACCGACTCCGGCTCGCCGAAGCCGCTCAGGTAGAAGAAGTCGCTGTCCTGGCGATAGGGGTATTCGACATCGCTGTTGCGATGCCGGACCGGAGCACCCGGGACGATCGCGATGCAGTCCTTGCCCATGATGCGCATGAGCTGCCGCCTGCGGCGCGCGAACTCGTCCTGTTTCAACCTCTCCGTCCGGGCCATCAGGTCACCCCTGGATCAATGTAGGGCCGCGCCGTCGGGACGCGGCACATCGCGCAACGGCTCGAGCTGCTCATAGACAAGCTGCACGCCGACGCGCACGAATTCGACCAGCTCGGCGTAGTCTTCCTCGCTGGACTCGCTGCCCTCGTCGCCTTCCAGCGTGACATGGGTGATCTCGGTGAAATCACGCAGTACCTCGCCGACTTCACCACCCGCGGATTCGACATCGCGCAGCTGGCCGGTACCGATCCCGTAGAGGAATCCGTGGCACCACTCGCCCAGCGCCGTCACGCGGTCGGCAAGGTGGTCCTCGTCATCGGGGACCAGCGGCTGGAATTCCATCTGCTGCCCCTGCAGCGCTTCGACGGTCGCCTCGAAGACGCCACGCAGGGTGTCGGCCACGCCCTCGCTCGCCCTGCCATCCGGCAAGATCTCGGCGAGCCAGTCTTCGAAGGTATAGGGCGATGCCGCGCAGAGTGCGCCGGCAAGCGTGCCGTGCGCCTCGGCGGCATCGGACACGGCGTGGGCCTGCGCCAGCAGGCGCTGCAGTCCGGGATAAGAAATGGTGTCGTTCACGAGCGGATTATGCCTGAACACCCCGATCGCCGATTGCCCCGGCGGGAGCGGCGACCTATAGTTTTCACCATGGCTGAACATCCCCCGCAACAGGTCGAACTCGAATTGCGCCGCCTCGAGCAGCGCATCGATGACCTCGTCACCACCGTGCTGCAGCTCAAGGAAGAAAACCGGGCGCTGCGCCAGCGGCAGGATGCCTTCGCCTCCGAGCGCGCCACGCTGTTGCAGAAGAACGAACAGGTACGGGCCCGCGTCGAGGCGATGATCGGCCGGCTGCGCACTCTGGAGCAGGGCGCATGAACAGTGCCGACCCGGTCACCCGCGTCAACGTCCGGCTGCTCGACAAGGAATATCCGATTGCCTGCCCGCCGGAACAGCGGGACGAACTGCTGGAGTCCGCTGCCTTCCTGAACGCCAAGATGCGCGAGATCCGCGATGGCGGAAAGATCGTCGGCACCGACCGCATCGCGGTGATGGTGGCGCTGAACCTCGCCAATGAACTGGTGAAACTCAAGGGCAAGTCGCAGCACCTCGAAGGCGATATCGGTTTGCGACTGAAGCACCTTCGAGAGCGCGTGGAGATCGCGCTCGAGAACGGCCGGCAACTCGAACTGTAGTAGGATGACCGCGGGCGCCACCTGCGGTGTTCGACAAGCGGATCGGGTTACCTCGGACCCTAATTGAAACACCCCGGAGCCATGCTCCAAGACAGTACTGTGCATGTCCGCCTCGTGCGGAAAGCCTTACCTGTCGGAGCCGGCTCCACCTGTTGCTCCGGTTCGAGAGCAACGATTCGCACCGGCACAAGCGGGTGGCGTCCACCCCCATCGTGATGCCCGCCACACCTCCTCTCACTCTCGTCGACCTGCGCGCCCTGCGCCGCGAACTGCGTGCGCGCCGGCGTGCCGTGCCCCGGCCAGAACGACGGCGCGCAGCACATCGCCTTGCCTCACGCGTGGAACGTGCGGGCTGGCTGTCCGACGGCCGACGCATCGCGCTGTTCCTGTCGATGGCGGAGGAGATCGACACCGGTCCGCTGATGGCGCGTGCGCGTGCGCGCGGATGCCGGATCCACCTGCCGCGGGTCACCGACTATCGCCGCAATCTGATGCGCTTTTTCGCGTCTGGCACGGGCCTCGTTCGCGGCCAATACGGGATCCTCGAGCCCGTCGCAGGCTTGCCAATCAAGGCATCGCAGCTCGATGTTGTGTTGATGCCACTTGTCGGCTTCGATGCGCGCGGCAACCGTATCGGCATGGGCAAGGGGTATTACGATCGCGCGCTCGCATTCCGCAGAGGGCGCCCCCGACTGAAACTCCCGTTGCTGGTCGGCCTTGCCTTCGAGTGCCAACGCGCCGAAGCCTTGCCGGTGCATGCGCATGACGTGTCGCTGGACAGGCTCGTCACAGAAACGGCCACACGACGCTTCCGCTGATCACTGGAACCCGGGACCACTCCGATGAACCACTGGCTGATGAAATCCGAGCCTTCCGTTTTTTCTATCGACGACTTCGATGCGGCGCCGAAGAAGACGACCGGGTGGGAAGGCGTGCGCAACTTCCAGGCACGCAACATGCTCCGCGACGACATGAAGCAGCGTGACCTCGCCTTCTTCTACCACTCGTCATGCCCGGAGCCGGGCATCGCCGGCATCGTCGAGATCGTCCGCGCAGGCTATCCGGATCCTTCTGCATGGGATCCGAAGAGCGAGTACTACGATGCAAAAAGCCCTGAAAAAAAGCCACTTTGGTACACGGTCGACGTGAAGCTCGTGCGCAAGATGAAGCGACTGATCCCGCTCGCAGCATTGCGCGACCATGCCGATGGAAAACTTGATGGCCTGCTGTTGCTCCGTCGTGGCAATCGGCTTTCGGTGACACCGGTCGAAGACGAACACTGGAAATTCATCCTCACGCTGGAGTGATGTCGAAAAATTTTTCGCATACACGCTTGCTTGTATTCCGGCAACGCGTGTATATACTCGGACCCCGGACTAACCATTAACCGGAGAACTGTCATGGCAAAAGCCAAGAAGAAAGCCGCCAAGAAAAAGGCCGCCAAGAAGAAGTAACTTCGGGGTGGCGGCGGGTTGTCCCTAAAGCAACCCGCCCACACCTTCAAAGACTTCTCACTGTGCCCGCGAAAGCGGGCACAGTCATTTTCGGAGCTTGTTTTCAGGGTATTTCACGCATGAGCATGTCCGCGCAGGAACAACAGCAACTTAAGAAGCAGCGCGTCGCCGCGGCGGCCATTGCGCAACTGAGCGAAGGCATGATCCTCGGCGTCGGCACCGGCTCCACCGTGAATGCCTTCATCGACCAGCTCGGTCCCTGGGTCGGCCGGCTTGCCGGCGCGGTCTCCAGTTCGGAAGCATCGACGGCCAAGCTCAAGGCGCTCGGCATCCCGCTCGTCGCGCTGAACGACGTCGATGGTCTGTCTCTCTACATCGACGGCGCCGATGAATCGAACGACCGCCTGGAACTCATCAAGGGTGGTGGTGGTGCGCTGACTCGCGAAAAGATCATTGCCGCGGCATCCGAGCGCTTCATCTGCATCGTCGACGAGAGCAAGCTGGTGAAACGGCTCGGTGCGTTCCCATTACCGGTCGAGGTCATCCCGATGGCCCGCCGCCTCGTGGCCAAGGCGCTGGCCGAACTAGGTGGACGCCCCGTTCTGCGCGGGGGTTTCACCACGGACAACGGCAACGAGATCCTTGATGTGCACGGCCTCGTCATCGAAGACGCCCGTCAGCTCGAGCAGGACATCAACCAGATCACCGGCGTCGTCACGGTCGGTTTGTTCGCTGCGCGGCCGGCCGACCTCTTGCTCATCGGCACAGACAACGGCGTGCGCGAGATGCATCGCCCGATCTGAAACCACAGGCCCGCCACCCGGCGGGCCTTGCCGACGCGCGAATCGCCCTGCTAGATTCAGTCGCATGCGTCACGCCCAGCACCTGATCGTTCGACCCGCCCGCGGCGACGACTGGCTGCGTGCGCGCCTGCACCTGCGTCGCTCGACGCACTGACACCCCGCTCCGCGTCCGAATCAGGGCGCACGAAAATCCGCCTTCCCCCTTTTCCGCCCACCGGGCGATGTCGCGCCGCGAATCCGTGGCCGCGTCGCCGGAGAGAACCATGCTCCAGGATCCATCGACGAAGTACCGCCCCTTCGCCCTCCCCGCATTCGAAGGCCGCCGTTGGCCGGCGGCGCATATCACCGCCCCGCCGCGCTGGTGCAGCGTCGACTTGCGGGACGGCAACCAGGCCCTGATCGAACCGATGGACGCCGCCCGCAAGCGGCGCTTCTTCGACCTGCTCGTCGCCACCGGCTTCAAGGAAATCGAGGTCGGCTTTCCTTCTGCCTCCCAGACGGACTTCGATTTCGTCCGCTCCCTGATCGAACAGCGGCTCGTGCCGGATGACGTGACGATCCAGGTACTGACGCCCGCGCGGCCGGAATTGATCCGCCGGACTTTCGAGGCGCTGCGTGGCGCAAAGCGCGCGATCGTGCACTTCTACAACGCGACCGCACCGGTGTTCCGGCGCGTGGTGTTCCGGCAGGATGGCGCTGCGACCGTGAAGCTGGCGGTCGACGCCGCCACCTTGATCCGCGAACTGGCCGCCTTGGCGCCCGACACGGAATGGGACTTCGAATATTCTCCCGAAGCCTTTTCAGCGACGGAGCAGGACTTCGCGCTCGAGGTCTGCGAGGCCGTCGTCGCGGCCTGGAAACCGACACAGGAAAAGCCGGTCATCCTCAACCTGCCCGCGACCGTCGAGGTGTCGACACCCAACGTCTATGCGGACCAGGTTGAATGGTTCTGCCGCCATCTCACGCGTCGCGACAGCGTGATCATCAGCTTGCATCCGCACAATGATCGCGGGACTGGCGTCGCCGCTGCGGAGCTGGGCTTGTTGGCTGGCGCAGACCGCATCGAGGGCACGCTGTTCGGCAACGGCGAGCGCACCGGCAATGTCGACATCGTCACGCTCGCACTGAACCTTTACACGCAGGGCATTCATCCGCAGCTGGACTTTTCGAATATCAACGAAGCCGCGCGCATCGTCGAACACTGTAACCAGTTGCCGATCCATCCCAGGCATCCGTATGTAGGCGACCTCGTGTTCACGGCGTTTTCCGGCTCACACCAGGACGCGATCAAGAAGGGCTTCGCAGCCCGGCAGGACAGCGATCTTTGGGAGATTCCCTATCTGCCGATCGATCCGCGCGATGTAGGCCGCAGCTATGAGTCGGTCATCCGGGTCAACAGCCAGTCAGGCAAAGGCGGTATGGCTTACCTGCTCGAGCGGGACTACGGACTGACCTTGCCGCGACGCCTGCAGATCGAATTCAGCCCCGTCGTGCAGGCCGTCACCGACAGCAGCGGCAAGGAAGTCGGTGCAGCGGAGATCTGGTCGCTGTTCGAGCATGAGTACCTCACCGGAGAGGATGACTTCCAATACCGAGGGCATCGACTGGTCACGACCTCGGACGGCAGCGACGCCGAAACCCTGTCGCTGCAGATCATCCGCAACGGCTTACCAGAGCAACTGACCGGCCGCGGCAACGGCCCGATCGACGCACTGGTGCATGCGCTCGACCTGCCCTTCGACGTCTTGTCCTACGAAGAGAAATCGATGGGTTCCGGCAGCGAGGCCAAGGCCGTCGCATTCGTGGAAATCACGACGCCGTCCCGGGTCACCCTCTTCGGAGTCGGCGTCCACGGGAACATCATCACTGCGTCGTTGCTGGCGGTGTTGTCGGCCGTGCGGCGCGCGGCCGCACAGGGCCTGCTCGACAAGACCGTATAAAGAAAAAGGGCGTCGCAGCTGGCGACGCCCTTGATCTTGGCTGGGGGACTAGGATTCGAACCTAGGTTGACGGAGTCAGAGTCCGTAGTCCTACCGCTGGACGATCCCCCAAATCCATTTGCAAAACAGGCCTTCGGCCGTTTTGCGGATCCCCGGTTCCCGTCGGCAAAAGGCGTGGCTTTTGCCGACTGAACAAACAGGACCGGGGAAGCGCGATTAACGCTTCGAGTACTGAGGACCGCGACGGGCCTTGCGGCGACCGACCTTCTTGCGCTCGACCTCACGGGCGTCGCGCGTGACGAAGCCGGCCTTGCGCAGCGCCGGGCGCAGCGATTCGTCGTAATCCATCAGCGCACGCGTGATGCCGTGGCGGATCGCGCCGGCCTGGCCGGTGATGCCACCGCCCGCAACCGTCACGGTGATGTCGAAACGGTCGGCGAGCTGCGCGAGTTCGAGCGGCTGGCGGACGATCATGCGACCGGTTTCGCGACCGAAGAACTCGTCAAGCGAACGGTCGTTGACCGTGATCTTGCCGGTGCCGGACGTGAGGTACACGCGGGCGGTCGACGTCTTGCGACGACCGGTGCCGTAATTGCTGGTGACTGCCATCTGGATTCCTGGAACTTACAGTTCGAGCGTCTTCGGCTGCTGGGCCTGATGCGGATGCGTTGCACCCGCGAACACGTGGAGCTTGCGGAACATGTTCCGGCCCAGCGTGTTCTTCGGGAGCATGCCCTTCACGGCGAACTGGATCGCGCGTTCCGGGTGTTCCTTCAGGAGCTTGCCCAGCGAGATGGACTTCAAATTGCCCACGTAGCCGGTGTGGTGGTAGTACATCTTGTCATCGAGCTTGGCGCCCGTGACCTTGACCTTGCCGGCGTTCAGGACGATGAGGTTGTCGCCCATGTCGACATGGGGGGTGTAGTCCGTCTTGTGCTTGCCGCGCAGGCGGTGGGCGAGCTCGGTCGCCAGACGGCCCAGGGTCTTGCCCGTGGCGTCGATGACGAACCAGTCGCTCCGGACCTCGGCGGGCTTGGCAGATACAGTGCTCATCGTAATGTCCGCGTATGACGTGTCGGAAAAAAGGCGCAGCAGTTTATCCAAGCCGAGGCCGGAATGCAAAGCTCGCTGAATGCCCGAACGCGGCACCGGCATGCCGGAACCGTGGACGGGGGCGACGTTATATATTGTGCGGATGGCTAATACCAGTCCCCCTGCGCCGACGGACCTCGCCGATCACCTGTTGTGCGCCGCGGATCGCGCGCTCCGGGCCCTCTTTGCGCCGGCTCCCGCCGCTCGCCCGGTTCCGGGACCCGCTCCAGCGGCCCTCGAGGAATCGGAACGCCGCGAGGTGGCCGCCTTGATGCGGGTGAACCACGCCGGCGAAATCGCCGCGCAGGGCCTTTACCACGGGCAGGCGCTCGCCGCCCGGGACCCATCCGTGCGCCAGATGCTGCTCGACGCCGGCCGGGAAGAGACCGACCACCTCGCCTGGTGCGAAGCCCGGCTTGCCGAACTGGGAGACCGCACCAGCCGCCTGGATCCGCTCTGGTACCTGGGCTCTTTCACCATCGGATTCGCCGCCGGCATGGCCAGCGACCGCGCCAGCCTGGGATTCGTCTCGGAAACCGAGGCGCAGGTCGAGAAGCATCTGGACGGCCACCTGGAGCGGCTCCCCGCGCAGGACACGCGCAGCCGCGCGATCCTCCGCCAGATGCGGGATGACGAGGTCCTGCATGGCCAGCAGGCCCGCGATGCCGGGGGCATCACGCTGCCCGCGCCGATGCGCCAGCTCATGAAACTGACCGGTCGAATCATGACGACGACGGCCCGCGTCATCTGACGCTGCGAGCCGCTGTCATCGCACTGCGGTTGCGGCTGCGCTGTCTTATGTAATACAAAGACAGACAGGCGATTGCCTCCAAACAGGATCGACATGCGAATGGATGACGCTGCGAAGCCCTTGAGCGACATACCGGCCATCAACCGGTTCCTGAGCTACTGCCGCATCCGCACGGTGCCGTCCAAGACGGTACTGATCCACGCCGGGGACCTGCCCGACGTCCTGTACTACATCATCAGCGGCTCGGTCGAAGTGATGATCGAGGACGCGGAAGGCAACGAGATGGTGCTGGCCTACCTCAACAAGGGCCAGTTCTTCGGCGAGATGGGGCTCTTCCACGAAGAGCCGACGCGCAGCGCCTGGGTCCGCACCCGCAATGCCTGCGAACTCGCGGAAATGACCTATCCGCGCTTCCGCCAGATCGCCGCCGAATCACCCGGCCTGATCTTCGAGCTGGCCACGCAGCTGGCCTCGCGCCTCGACCGCACCAACCGCAAGCTGGGCGACCTCGCCTTCGTGGACGTTACCGGCCGCGTCGCGCACGCGATCATGGACCTGTGCGGCGAACCGGATGCGATGACGCATCCGGAAGGCATGCAAATCAAGGTATCCCGACAAGAGCTTTCGCGCCTCGTCGGCTGCTCGCGCGAGATGGCCGGCCGCGTGCTGAAGGCCCTGGAAGACCAGGGACTGTTGCGCGCGACAGGCAAGACGATCGTCGTCTTCAATGCGCGCCCGAAGATGAAGACGCGCCCGGTCACCGTGCCGGTGCAGGGCGCCGCCAAGGCCAAGGCTGCATCCCGCTTCGTCGACGACGAAGAGGATGAAGACGACGAGGATTAACGTGCGGCGGCGATATTGGCGCGCATCGCGCCGATGACGCCCGCGTAATCCTTCGCCCCGAAGATCGCTGAACCGGCGACGAAAGTATCCGCGCCGGCGGCCGCGATCGCACCGATGTTGTCGGCCTTCACGCCGCCATCGATCTCCAGCCGCACGTCCCGGCCCGATGCGTCGATCAGCCGGCGCACCTGGCGCAGCTTGTCCAGCGTGCCCGGGATGAAACTCTGCCCACCGAAGCCCGGATTCACCGACATGAGCAGCACCATGTCGAGCTTGTCGAGCGTGTAGTCGAGCACGTTGAGCGGCGTCGCCGGGTTGAACACGAGGCCTGGCTTGCAGCCCAGGTCGCGGATCAGCCCGATCGTGCGATCGATGTGCTCGCTCGCTTCCGGGTGGAAGGTGATGTAGGTGGCGCCGGCCTTGGCGAAGTCCGGGATGATCCGGTCGACCGGCTTGACCATCAGGTGCACGTCGATGGGCGCGGTGACGCCATGCTTTCGCAGCGCTTCGCAGACCAGTGGGCCGATGGTGAGGTTCGGGACGTAGTGGTTGTCCATCACGTCGAAGTGGACGATGTCGGCGCCGGCAGCCAGCACGGCATCGACTTCCGCGCCGAGCTTCGCGAAGTCGGCGGACAGGATGGAGGGGGCGATCCAGGGGGTTTGCATGCCCCGGAGTTTACTACGCGATGCCGCGGCGCTCGCGCAGGAACTCGTAGGCCTCGCGGATCTGCTGTGTGCGTTCCTTTGCATGTTCCAGCATCGAATCCGGCAGGCCGTTGGCCTTGAGCTTGTCCGGATGGTGGCGGCTCATCTGCCGGCGGTAGGCCTTGACGAGCTCCGCATCCGACACCGTCGGTTCGACCTCCAGCACGCCATAGGCCGCCACCGTGCGGGATTCCATGCTCGCCTGCGAATCAGCCGGACGGAAACCCGGGCGCCCGCCACGCAACGCCGCCGCGAGACTCAGGACCATGGGCTCGCTGTAACCGAGCAGGCGGCCGATGCGGATCACGCGCTCGCGGACGGGGCCCGAAAGATCATTGCCCGCCAGCGCGAAGCGCAACTGGATTTCGAGGAAGGTCTGCAGCAACTCCGGGAACGCGCCGCAGGCTGCGCGTACGCGGCCCATCTCGGCGTCCAGAGCGAAATCCGGCTGCTTGCCGGCCG